>JAIXZK010000144.1 GCA_027489695.1 Sphingomonadales bacterium | reverse complement strand
GCGCTGTTCCCGCTGGTCATCCTGGTCATCGACTGGTTGGTGATCGCCCGTGAGGAACGCTATCTGGTTGGGCTGTTCGGAGCTGAATATACCGATTATTGCGCGTGCGTCAGGCGTTGGTTCTAACGCTTGCGGAACAGCCCCCAGGTGAATGGCTGGATCGATCCGCCGGGCGTCAGATGGTCGTCGCGCCAGGTGTCGATGGTTTCAAACCCTTGACCAACTGCCGTCGCCAGCGCGGCGGGATCGTGGCGACGCACAGGAAGTCCGCTGCATTTTTCCGGGCCGTCGGCAGCAAATGTCGCGAGGATCAGGAAGCCTCCTGGTGCAAGCCAGGCATCAAGCGCACGGCGATAGGCAGCGCGGTCATCATCACTCGTGAGGAAGTGGAAAACGGCCCGATCGTGCCACAAGGCGTAGCGCCTCTGCGGCATCCAATGCGTGATGTCGGCGACGATGAAATCAACTTTCGCTGCAGCTGCGCCGATTCGATGTCGGACGATATCCAGCGCCGGCGCTGCGGTATCGAGGACGCTGACATCGGTGAAGCCTTCTTCGAGAAGGCGGTCGACAAGCAGCGATGCACCGCCGCCTATGTCGATGACAGCGGCCGATGAGCCGACACCCGTGCGCGCGATCGCGGCCAGAGAGGCGTCGGGTGACGGCTGATACCAGCTCACGCTGTCAGCAGATTTGGTGCGATAGACCGTGTCCCAATGTGCGGACTGCGGATCATTCATGGCTGCCTCTCCTCCGACCCAACCCAGTGCTGGCACGCCTTATCGCTTGATCCAACGGCTCTAAGGGTGGATTTCGTCGTCGTCACCACACGGTTCGATCTCGGTCTGGACGGTAGCGTGGTGAATGTCATGGGCTTCCAGCGCACCCGCAACGGCGACGCGCACGGTTTCGGCAGCGGCACCGGGTGCCAACACGACATGGACCGAAGCGTTGGCATCGTTGCTCGACAGCGACCAGAGGTGGAGATCATGCACGGCGGCGACGCCCGGCACCGCGCCAATGTCGGCACGGACGCGCGCCAGATCGAGCCCGCGCGGCACACCTTCGAGAAGGATGTGGCTGGTGTCCTTGAGCAGCGTCCAACCGCGCGGCAGCACCCACAGGCCAATGGCGATACCGACGACGGGGTCGACCCAGGTCCATTTGGTCAGCCAGATAACCGCGGCGCCCGCTATGACGCCGATCGATCCGAGCATATCGGCCCAGACCTCGAGATAGGCGCCCTTGACGTTGAGGCTGGCGTCCTTGCCCCCGGCGAGCAGCCGCATCGAGATGAGGTTGGTTACGAGACCGACGGCGGCGACCGCCATCATGCCGAGCGACTGAACTTCTGACGGCGCCATCAACCGGCGCACGCCTTCGACGAGCACATAGCCGGCGACAACGAACAGCAGCAATGCGTTGAAGGCGGCGGCGAGGATTTCGAAACGGCGATAACCGAAGGTGCGGGTGTCATCGGGCGCGCGCTGGCCGACCTTGATCGCTGCAAGCGCGATTGCGAGCGCCGCGACGTCAGTGAGCATGTGCGCGGCATCCGACAAAAGCGCCAGGCTGTTGAAGGTGATGGCGCCGATGACCTCCACGACCAGGAAGCTGCCGGTGAGCAGCAGCGCCTGCGTCAGCCGGCGGGCGTTTGCGCCAGCGCCATGATCATGCCCGGCACCCATCAGTGCGCGCCAGCGTTGGCAGGCGCTTTGAGCGTGCCTTCGGGGCAGCGGCTGAAGATGATGGATTTTAACATGATCAGTCTCCTTCAGGTGGGAACAGCGACGGCAGGTGCGGCGCGTTCGGCGCTTTCTGAGCGCCGGTGGACGAGGCGGTAGAGCACGGGCAGCACGAACAGCGTCAGCAGCGTAGCCGAGATGATGCCGCCGATGACGACCGTGGCGAGCGGTCGCTGAACCTCCGACCCAGCGCCGACGTTGAACGCCATGGGCACAAAACCCAGTGACGCCACCAGCGCCGTCATCAGCACCGGGCGCAGGCGTGTAAGGGCACCCTCGCGGATGGCGGGATCGAGCGCCATGCCATTGCGCCTGAGGTCGGCAATGAAGCTGAGCATGACGACACCGTTGAGCACGGCGACGCCCGACAGGGCGATGAAGCCGACGCCGGCCGAGATCGAGAACGGTAGGCCGCGCACCAGCAGCGCCGCGACGCCGCCGGTAAGCGCAAGGGGCACGCCCGAGAATACGATGGCCGCGTCGCGGGCCGAACCGAACAGGGCGAACAGCAGTCCGAAGATCAGCAGCAGCCCGACGGGGACGACGACCGTCAGCCGCTGGCTCGCGGACGCGAGTTGCTCGAAAGTGCCGCCGTAGCGAACATAATAGCCCGCAGGTATCGGCACCTGTGCAGCAATCTTGTCTTGTGCCTCGGCGATGAACGAGCCGAGATCGCGGCCGCGGATGTTGGCAGTGATGACGGCACGGCGCTTGCCATCCTCGCGGCTGATCTGGTTCGGGCCGGCGGCAAGTTCGATCTTCGCCACATCGGCCAGCGGCACATAAGTCTGACCCGCCGCACCCTTCACCGGGATTGGCAGGCTGCCGATGGCGTCAAGATCGGTCCGCTGTACCTCGGGCAGGCGCACCACGACTTCAAAGCGCTTGTCGCCTTCAAAGATCTGGCCGGCCGCCGTGCCGCCGATCGCCGCGCCAACGGTGTTCTGCACATCGGCCATGGTGATGCCATAGCGTGCCAGTTGGAGGCGGTCGGGGGTGATCGCCAGCACCGGCAGGCCGGTGACCTGTTCTAGCTTGACGTCCTCGGCACCCGCGATGCTGGCCAGCACGTCCTCGATTTTGCCTCCGGTCGCGACAAGCTGGTCGAGATCGTCACCGAACAGCTTGACCGCGACATCGGAACGGACGCCCGCGATGAGTTCGTTCATCCGCATCTCGATGGGCTGGGTGAACTCGTAATTGTTGCCCGGCACCTGTTGCACGACGGCGTTGATTTCATCGATCAACTGGTCCTTGGGCTTGCGCGGGTCGGGCCATTGCGCACGGTCCTTGAGCAAGATGAAATTGTCGGCGACCGACGGCGGCATCGGGTCGGTGGCAACGTCGGCCGTGCCGATCTTGGCGAACACCATTCGGACCTCCGGGATTTTGGCGATGCGCTTTTCGAGCATCGTCTGCATCTCCAGCGCCTGGGTCAGGCTGGTCCCGGGAATGCGCAGCGCGTGCATGGCGATATCGCCCTCGTCAAGGCTGGGGATGAACTCCGAGCCGAGCCGGGTCGCCAGTGCTCCGGCGCCGATGACGAGGCCGATGGCAATGGCCAGCGTGATGGCGGGCGCCCGCAGCGCCCGATCGAGGGCGGGGACATAGCGCGCCTTGAGCCAGCCAATCGGCCGGGTTTCCTTTTCCTCGACCTTGCCGGTAACGAACATCGCTATGGCGGCCGGCACGAAGGTCAGCGACAGGATCATCGCCGCTGTCAGTGCGATGATGACGGTGATCGCCATTGGGTGGAAGGTCTTGCCCTCGATGCCGTCCAGAGCAAAGATCGGCAGATAGACGACGGCGATGATCAGGATGCCGAACAGCGAGGGCCGGATGACCTCGGTGGTGGCACTGGCGACGAGGCCGAAGCGTTCATCGCGCCCCAGCAAGCGGCCGACGCGGTGCTGCGCCTCGCCCAGGCGGCGGAGGCAGTTTTCGACAATGATGACGGCGCCATCGACGATCAGCCCGAAATCGAGCGCGCCGAGGCTCATAAGATTGCCCGACACCCGGCCTTGGACCATGCCTGTCAGCGTCATCAGCATCGCCAGCGGAATGACGGCGGCGGTGATCAGCGCCGCGCGGAAATTGCCGAGCAGCAGGAACAGCACGACGACCACGAGCAGCGCGCCCTCGGCAAGGTTCTTCTGCACCGTGCCGATGGTGCGATCGACCAGCTCGGTGCGGTCGTAAACCGGCTTGATGTTGACGCCTGCCGGCAGTGTCTTGCGGATGTCGGCAATGCGGGCATCGACGGCGCGCGCCACCTGGCGGCTGTTTTCGCCAGTCAGCATGAAGATCGTGCCGATCACCACTTCCTCGCCATTCTGGCTGGCGGCCCCTGTGCGCAATTCACTGCCGATGACGACATCGGCGACATCGGCGACGCGGATCGGCACGCCGCCGCGATTGCCGATGATGATCGCCGACAGATCGGCTTCGTTTGCCGCCTGGCCGGGCACGCGAATCAGCACCTGCTGGCCCTGCCGTTCGACATAGCCTGCACCGACATTGGCGTTGTTGGCCTTCAATGCCTCGGCGAGTTCTTCGATCGAGATGCCCAGCGCGGCCAGACGCTGCGGGTTGGGCGTCACATGATATTGCCGCGTGTAGCCGCCGATGCTGTTGACCTCGGCAACGCCCTTGACGTTGCGGAGCTGTGGCCTGACCGACCAATCGCTGATCGTGCGCAGGTCCATCGGCGTATAGCGCGTGCCATCCTTCTTGCGCGCGTGCGGGCCGCTTTCGACGATGTACATGTAGATTTCGCCGAGCCCGGTGGAGACCGGGCCGAGGGCGGGCTCAATACCCGGCGGCATCTGGCTGCGGGCGGCCTGCAGGCGTTCGCCGACTTGCTGGCGGGCAAAGAACACATCGACGTCGTCATTGAACACCGCCGTCACCTGTGACAGGCCATAGCGCGAGATCGAGCGGGTATAGGCCAGCCCCGGCACACCGGCGATGGCAGTTTCAACGGCGTAGGTGATGCGCTGCTCGCTTTCGAGCGGCGAATAGCCCGGCGCTTCGGTGTTGATCTGCACCTGGACGTTGGTGATGTCGGGCACCGCGTCGATCGGCAGGCGGGTGAAGCTCCACACGCCCAGGGCGGCGAAGCCAAGGACGATCGCCAGCACGAAAATGCGCTGGCGGATGGAAAAGGCGATGATGCGCTCAAGCATGGTCCGGCGCCTTAATGGTCATGGCTCGCGCCCGACTTTTCGACGTCGGCGCGGACAAGGAAGCTGCCTTTGGAGACATAGGTCGTGCCGGGATCGAGGCCGCCGAGCACTTCGGTATAGTCGCCGGCCTTGCGGCCGAGTTCGAGCATACGCACCTCATACTCGTCGCCGACCTTGGCAAAAACGACCTGAAAATCGCGGAAGGGCTGGATGGCATCGGTGCGCACTGCCAGCGGCACCTGCACGCCGCCGATGATGACACGGCCCTTCAGCGCCATGCCCGGCCGCCATTGGCCGGTCGGGTTGGGCAGATCGGCGCGGACCAGCGCAGTGCCGGCGGCGCGGTTGCCATCGGGCAGGAAGGCGCTGAGCCGACCCGAACCGACGGGTGCGCCATCGAGGGTGGTGATGACGACCTGCTGGCCACCGCGGATGACCTCCAGGTCGCGCGGGAAGATGTTGAAGACAACAGTGGTCTTTGCCGGGTCGGCGATGACGAACATGGGTTCGCTGCCCACGACATCGCCGACGTTGGTGGCGCGTTCGAAAATGGTGCCCGATACCGGCGCGATGACCGAATAGGTTTGCAGGCTCTCGTTCGATTCCACCCGCGCCAGCACCTCGCCGGCGCGGACGCGGTCGCCGACCTGCTTGTTCACGGCCATGACCTTACCGGGAAAGCGCGCGCGGACTTGCGAGCGGGCATTGGGGGCCAGTTCGACGGTGCCGAGCAATTCGCGGCTGTCGTCGAGCGTTACCGGCCCGGCGCGTTCGACCGCAATGCCCCCTTCGCGCGCTGCATCCGCCGCAATGCGGGTGCGGCCTTCGTGGTTTTCATAGGCCCATGTGTGGCGCTTGCCGGCGTGGACGGCGACCACCTCCACGTCGAAACTGTGCGGTTCGGTGACGACGCCATTGCCGGCCAGATAGCCGTCGCCGGGGGTGAACTTGAACGCATCGACCTTGCCGCCAAGGCGCTTCAACGTCACCGCAAGCTCGACGGCCTTGGGATCGACCGGTTCGCCGTCGAGTGTCGCAAAGGCGCGGAACTGCGGCTCCTGGTTGGTTTCGTAGATCGTCATCTCGATGGCGAAGTCGCCATCGACAAGCATCCGGCCTCCATTGGGGCCTTTGACCACTTCGGCCTTTGCCGTCGCGGCCGCTTTTGCGGCTTCGATTTCCGCCGGCGTTTTGGTGGAGGGTTCACCACCCGAGCAGGCGGCGAGGAGCAGCAGTGTGGCCATCAGTGCGGTGATAAGTCCGGGGCGAACAATCATCAGCGTGTCTCCAGTTCAGCGGCCGGCGCAAGCCGTCCAGTCAGCCGGTCGATTCCGGCCTCGGCGGCGCGCAGCGCGGCAAGCGCCGCAAGGTAATCGTCTTCGGCAGCGATGATGCGGTCGGCGGCATCCTGCAGGTCGCGGAAGGCAAAGCCGCCGCGCGCATAGCCTTCGCGCACCTGCGCCAGGGCCTTGCGGTGTCTTGGCAGCAGGTCGCCGCGAATGGCGCTTGCTTCTGCCGCTGCAAGGTCGGCGTCCCGCAACAGCCGATCGAGCTGGCGTTGGCGGTCAAGCTTTGCAGCTTCGGCGGCAAACTCCGCACGGGCGCGATCGGCGCGCGCCTTGGCGATATTGCCCTCGTTGCGGTCAAAGCGCCCGATCGGGATGCTCAGCGTTGCCACCAGGGCCACGGATTCGGTCTGCCGTATCCAGCGCGGGCCGGCACCGACGGTCCAATCCTGTCGCGCCAGTGCTTGTTCATTGGCCAATGCGGCGCCGGCCCGGGCGGCATCGGCCTCGGCGACGCGGGCATCGACCGCGGACAAAACGCCGCCGCGCGGACGGTCGAGCAGGTCGCCCTTCACTGCCAATCCGGTGCCGCTGCCGCCCCAATAGTGTGCCAGCGCCGCGCGTGCGCCGCTGGCCCGGGCCTTCGCCTGTGACAGGGCAAGAGATGCGGTCGCCACACGCGCGTCGGCAGCGGTGCCGACGAACAGGGGGTCTCGCGCTGCTGTCACCCGCCGTCGCGCCTCGGCGGCCAGCCCGCGCTCCAGATCCAAGGCGCGTTGTGCGACGGCGACCGCCTCGTCGGCGAGCAGCACGTCACCAAAGGCCCGTTGCACTTGCTGGGCAAGGTCGAGCCGGAGCACGGCACCGGCCGCCTCAGCGACCGCTATGTCGGCCTGTGCCAGCGCAACCCGCGCGGACCGTTTGTTGCCGCGTTCAAGGCGTTGCTCATAGAGGCCGGTAATCTGGGCCTGCTCGTTGAACGTCGGACCGATCGGTACGCCGATGAAGTTCTCGACTTCGACGGTGACGACAGGGTTTGGGCGTACCCCGGCCTGCAACCGCCCGCCGCGTGCCGCATCGACGGCGGCGGCACTGGCGGCAAGGGCAGGGGCATTGGCAGTGGCCCGCGCCACCGCCTGTTCAAGGGTAAGCGGGTCAGCCGATGCCGGCGCCGCAAACAGCGACACCGCGACAATCGCGGCTCGCAAAGAAAAAGCCATGGAAAACTCCTGATCTGTCAGTCGGCTCGCTGGGCATGGGCCAGCGCAGGGCGGACAAGATCAGGCTGTTGGAGGTTCCGGCAGCGGCGGAATATCGCGCGAGGGCAGTTTCGCCATATCGGCCGGCAGCCCGCGCCGGTTGGAATCAAGCCGGATATCGGCAAGCGTCCATTTATCGTCGGCGTTCAAGGCCGGAGGGCAATGGTGATGGGCGACGTGCCCCGCATGGCTGGCTGGCGAGGGGGAATCTTCGCCATCCACATCGTGCATCGCCGATACTGTGGCGTCGCTGGTGTGAGCAAAGGCGGCGTCACGATGCCCCAGGGTGCAGACGAGGATCGCCAGCACGAGGAACAGTTTAAGAGCGGTTGCCTTCACGATTAACGCCATATCAGCCAAGTGCGCCTCGGTAAATCGCGGCGGCAAATTATCGGGGTGCCGCGACGATCACCATTGCGCCAACAAGGCAAAGCGCCGCCCCTGTAATGTCCCATCGATCGGGCCGAAAGCCTTCGACTGCCCACAGCCAGGCCAGCGACATGACCACATAGATACCGCCATAGGCGGCATAGGCGCGCCCGGCGAAGGGTGCCTCGACGCGGGTCAGCAACCACGCAAACAGCACCAGTGCAGCGACGCCTGGCCCGATCCAGACCGCCGAACGATCAAGCCGCAGCCACGCCCAGAAGGCAAAGCAGCCGGCGATTTCGGCCGCCGCTGCAAGAACGTAAATCGGTAATGCTGTCATCTTTGACTGGCCCCTTAAGCTGCTGTGCGCTGGCTTTCGCGCCCACCCGAAGCGATATTCGTGATATCGGACGGTCGGGCAATGCGGTCCCGGCATCAGGATAGAGGGCGAAGCATCGTGTTTCGGTCGGAAAGCGGCATGTGGCCCGGCGTCCCAATGGCACTGGCATCGGCGGCGCTGTTCGGCGCGAGCACGCCGCTGGCCAAGCTGCTGCTCGGCGCCGGGGTCAGCCCGTGGCTGCTGGCGGGGCTACTCTATCTTGGCTCCGGCATCGGGCTGCTGATCGTCCTCACCGCGCGCAGGTTGCTCGGCATCGCCAGCGTAGAGGCACCGCTGCGGCGGCGCGACATGCCGTGGCTTGCCGCAGTCGCTGTATGTGGCGGCATGGCGGGGCCGGTGCTGCTGATGGTCGGGCTGGTGACGGTGCCGGCATCGACGGCCTCGTTGCTGCTCAACCTCGAAGGGCTCGCGACGATGGCGATTGCCTGGCTGGTGTTTCGTGAAAATGTCGACCGGCGACTGCTGCTCGGTGCGGCTGCCATTCTCGCTGGCGCCGTCAGCCTGTCGATTGGCGGTCCGCTCGCCCGGCCCGGCATCGGCGCGCTCGCCATCCTCGGGGCGTGCCTTGCCTGGGGCATCGACAACAATCTGACACGCAAGCTATCATCGGCTGATCCAGTGCAGATCACCGCGATCAAGGGCCTAGTGGCGGGTTCGGCCAGCCTCGCGCTGGCTTTCGCCACCGGCGCCCAATTGCCCGCGCCCGGTCTTGTTGTCGCCGCCGGTTTGCTCGGGCTGCTTGGCTATGGCGTCAGCCTCATCCTGTTCGTCCTGGCGCTGCGTCACCTCGGCACGGCGCGCACCGGCGCCTATTTCTCGACGGCGCCGTTCCTGGGCGCCGTGCTGGCCATAGCCCTGCTCGGCGACCCGATGACGCTGCCGCTTTTCATTGCCGCCGCGCTGATGGCGCTGGGGGTCTGGCTGCACCTGAGTGAGCGCCACGCCCATGATCACAGCCACGAAGCGCTGGAGCATGAACACCGCCATAGCCATGACGACCATCACCAGCACGACCATGCCGAAGGCGAGGCGGGTGATGCCGTGCACAGCCACCGGCATCGCCACGCGCCGCTGCGCCACAGCCACCCGCATTTTCCTGATCTCCATCACCGGCACAAGCACCCGTGATCTTTGCAACCTACCTGTGTCTGCCAAAACTCGGGTAGAGCGCCGCTCAAGGCCTCGAAAGGGATACCCACCCTAGCGGCCATCAGAGATCATCTCAAATTGCCATTCGGCAGGCTCGATCTCCGGTCCGTGGATAGCGCGAAAGCCTCGCAGGGCCGTTTTCGCTTCGAACCAGCGCACCAGCTCGGCCGTAGGGGTGCTTTGTGGCGACCTTCGGCGTTGAACTCTCAAAGCGCGCCTTGCCTTTTACAATTCTATCGCGACCTCAAACCCCGAGGTCGAAGTCAGACGCGCCTTGCCACCATGGGCTGTCGCAATCGCCGCCACCAGTGCAAGGCCAAGCCCGTGGCCATCACTGGTTCTGCTTCGTTGGCCACGGGTAAAGCGTTGGAACAGGTTGGCAGTCTCTTCGGGCGCCACGCCCGGGCCGTCGTCGGCGACGACAATCTGGGCTCGTTCGCCGGGTTTATCCAGCGCCACCGAAATCGTGGTGCCAGCGGGTGTATGCGCCAGCGCGTTGTCGAGCAGATTGCTCAGCAATTGCTGTATCAGTCGCCGGTCACCGACCAGAGTCAGATTTGGCTCGATAGCCTTGTTCAAGATGCGACCGCTTATCTCGGCGTCCGGCCGATAGGTCTCTACGATGCTGTCGACGAGTTCGCTGAGCGGCATCTCCTGAAACTGGGCCTTGACGCCCATGCCTTCGACTTCGGCGATGCGGAGCAAGGCTGCGAAGATGTCGAGAAGTTCGCGGGACTGGGCCGTGGCGGCCTCGATGGCCAGGCGCTGCGCGTGGCGGTCATCGGTCGCCAATGCTTCATCGAGCCGGTTGTGTAGCCGGGTCAGCGGCGTGCGCAGGTCATGCGCGACATCGCTGGAGACCTGACGCAGGTTGTCCATCAACACGGCAATCCGGTCCAGCATCTGGTTGAGCGTTTCAGCGACACGATCGAACTCGTCGCCGGCACCGGTGACCGGCATGCGGCGCCCCAGATCCCCGTCAATAATGGCCTTGGCTGTGGTGTCGATGCGGGACAGGCGGTTCCTGGTGACGATGCCAACCACCCAGGCGGCGCCAACACCAAGCGCCAGCATCACGCTGAACGCACCAATGAACAGTTTGAGAAGCGAAGCGTCCATCTCGTCGATGACGGCTCGGTCGGCAGCGACGAGGAGACGGTGGCCGCTCGGCAGCAGCGTGGTGAGCGACTGGGCGATGCGCTGCTCGCCATCACGCGTGTAGGGCAGCAGCTCGATATAGCCTGGCTTGTCCGGCACGACGGCATCGAGGCTGCCGGCGACCAAACGACCGGCAGAGTCCACGAGGCGAAAGTCGAGGCTGGCCGTGCTGCGGGCGGCCTCGCGGCGGCGACGCCGTCCGGCCCATCGTCGCCTTCGTCGATGAGCGAAGCGGTTTCGGTGGCGATGCGGTGGTCGAGCTGCTGTTCCAGCGCTTCGTGCGTCGCTTCGAAGGCAATAATGCCGATGGCCAGCGTCGTCAGGGCAAGCACGAGGCCGACGATGGTGACCAGCCCGAACGTCGTCCGCGACCAGCGCCTGAGCGAAAATCCGCGCATCAACTGCTGCGGATCATGTAGCCCGCACCCCTGACCGTCTCGATGGCATCGACATCGAAGCCGGCGTTGAGCTTGGACCGCAGCCGGCTGAGATGGGTTTCGACGATATTGGTCCTGGGGTCGAAATCGAAGTCCCAGACACGTTCGAGCAGCATGGTTCGGGTCATCACCCGCCCGGCGTTGCGGACCAGTTCGGCGAGCAGGGCGAACTCGCGCGGTTGGAGGATCACGCGTTGGCCGGCGCGGGTGACGCTGCGGCGGTGCAGATCGATAACGATGTCGCCGGCGCCGAGGCGCGACGGCTCCGCCGGCGCCGCTTGCCTGCGCCCCAACACCTGCACGCGCGCCGCCAGTTCGGAAAAGGCGAACGGCTTGACGAGGTAGTCGTCGGCACCGCCCTCCAGTCCTTCTACCCGGTCGGCGATACCGCCGATGGCGGTGAGCATAAGGGCCGGTGTTGTGTCGCCAGCAGCGCGCAGCGCCCGCACCAGCGCCAGGCCGTCGAGACCAGGCAGCATCCTGTCGACGATCAACGCATCGAAGCCGCCCTCGGTCGCTTGAAACAGCCCGTCGCGGCCATCGCCGCTGGTGACGGTCTGATGACCCAACTCGGACAGGCCGCGCGCGATGAAGCCGAGTGTTTCGGTATCGTCCTCGATGATCAGGATGCGCATGGCGTCATTCTAACGGCGTGGCATCGCTTCGCCAGCCACCACCCAGCGCACGGAACAACGTCACTTCAGCCTGAGCGACGGCAAGGTCGGACTGAGCCTCGGCCAGCGCAGCTTGGGCACGCGTGCGCTCGGCATCAACCACAAGCAGATAGGCGGCATCACCCAGTCTGACTCGCGCCGCCGCGCGGCGCGCAGCAAGCGCGGCCTGTTCACGCGCGGCGCCGAGGCTGATGTTGCGGCGCTTTTCGGCATCGTACGCGGCAAGTGCAGTCTCGACCTCGCGCAGGGCCCGAAGCACGGCCACGTCCCATCCCGCCAGGGCGGCCTGTTCGGTGGCCCGGGCTTGCGCCAGTCTCGCACGGGCCGGCGCCTGGTTGGGGAAGCTCCAACTGATGAAGGGCGAGGCGGTGGCGACGAAGCCCCCCGAGAGCAGGCCGATGGCACCGCCCAGATTGACCCGGGGATAGAGGTCGGCGCGCGCAACACCGATCCGCGCGCTGGCCGCAGCGAGACGCCGTTCAGCCTCGCGAATATCCGGGCGGCGAAGCAATAAGGCTTGTCCATCGCCCACAGCTGCCGTGGCGCGCATCACGGGCAGGCCATGGCACGTTACCGCCATGGCGCGCGCTTCGGCCGGTGGGCGGCCTTGCAGCGTTGCCAGACGATAGCGCGCATTTGCTGCCGCTGCGTCGAGCGGCGGGAGGGCTGCGCGCGACGCTTCGACGAGTGTTGCCGCCTGCGAGACCTCCAGCGGCGAAACCTCGCCGGCGCGGAACTGTTCGTTCACAAGCGCCGCCGATCGTTCGAGCAGGCGCACCTGCTCGGCCGCGACCTGCTTTGTCACCTCGGCACCGCAGAGATCGACATAGGCCTGCACCGTGTCGGCGACGACAGCCACCCTCAGCCCGTCCAGCGCGGCAGCCTGGGCATCGGCATCGGCGCCGGCAGCGAGAGCCGCCGAGCGCAGCCGGCCAAAGAGGTCGACGTCCCAACTTGCGGCCAGCGCGATGTCATAGTCGGTGGTCGGCACCAGCGACGAGGCGCTTGGCTGGTTGGCGGGGTTGTCGACGCCGAGGCTCGATTCGACGTTGGTCTGCGGCAGGCGGGCGGCCCGCGCCTGGGCGAGCGCGGCGCGCGCGCCATCGAGGTTGGCATAGGCGACGCGCAGATCAGCGTTGGCGGCGAGACTAGCGGTGACGAGCTTGTCGAGGACAGGGTCGTCATAGAGCTGCCACCAATCGTCAGGCACCGGCGCGATTGATGCGGACGGGACGCCGACGAATGCGCCGGTCGCGCTTGCCGGTGCCAAGGTCGGCGGCGGCGCAGGCGGCGTCATGCAGGCCGAGAGCGCCAGCGGGATAAGAATGGCGACCCGTCTCATGCAGGCACCGCGTCGGGCATTGCTGCTGCCGCTGCCGCACCACCGAAACGGCGATAAAGCGCCGGCATCAGCAGCAGGTTGAGCAGCGTGGACGACACTAGCCCGCCGAGGATGACGATCGCCATCGGATGTTCGATTTCGTGCCCCGGCGCATTGCCGGCAATGACCAGCGGCAGCAGGGCAAGTCCCGCACACAGCGCCGTCATCAGGATTGGCACCAGGCGTTCGCTGGCACCGCGCAATACCAGCGCGTCGCCGAACGCTTCGCCCTCGACCCGGCGGAGATGGTCATAGTGCGACAGCAGCATGATGCCGTTGCGTGCCGAGATGCCGATAACAGTGACAAAGCCGACCAGCGACCCCAATGACAGCACGCCGCCGGTCAGCGCCACGGCGATGACGCCACCGACCAGCGCGAAGGGCAGACTGACGCCGACCAGCGCAGTGATCGCCAGCGAGCGGAACACCGTCCAGACCAGCAGCAGGATGCCGATCAGGCACAGCAGGCCGGTGGTCCAGAGTTGCTGGCGCGATTCCTTGAGCGCTGCATATTCGCCGAGCACCTTGGGGTGATAGCCGGCAGCGAAGGGCACATCGGCGACCGCCGCCTCAACGGCACGCGCCACCCCGCCAAGATCGGCGCCGGCAACATTCAGCGTCACATCGATACGGCGTTGGCCATTCTCGCGCTTAACCTCGTTCGGCGCCGGCACGATCCGCACATCGGCGACATCGCGTAGACGAACGGGCGCACCGGCAGGCGACAGGATCATCAGATCGCGCAGCGCCTGAATGTCACCGCGCACTGCCGGCTCGCCCCACAGCGCCACATCGAAGGACTTCTGGTCGCGGTAGATTTCGCCGAGCTTCTGCCCCGCCACCAGCGTCTGGGCTTGGCGCCGGACCTCGCCCGCCGTCAGCCCGAAGGTGGCCAGATCGGCGGCGCGCGGGTGGATCTCGATCTGCGGCACAAGCACTTGCTGTTCGACCTTGAGGTCGGCAACGCCGGGAATGTCTGCAACCTTGGCGCGCACGCGATCGGCTGCTGCACGCAACTCGACCTGATCGGGACCGAAGATGCGCACGACGACCGTCGCTCCGGCCCCGGTCAGTACTTCCTTGATGCGTTCGCGAAGGTAGGTCAGCACGTCACGGTAGAGACCGGGATAGCCATCGATCACCGCCTTGATGCGGGCGACACTGGCATCATAATCGACGTTCTCGTCGAGACTGATCCATAACTCGGTGAAGTTCGGACCGACAACCTCGTCGGCAGCCTCTGCGCGGCCGATGTGGGCACCGAAGTTTCGTACCCCGGGAATGGCGCGCAGTTCCTTCGACGCCCGGATGGTGATGCGGTCCATCGCTTCAATAGAGGTGCCAGGCTTTTCGACGAAGTGCATCAGAAAATCTGTCTCCCGGAAATCGGGCAGGAACTGGTCCTTGAAAGAGGCGTAGCCGACCCCGGCGATGAGCAGCCCGCCGGCGATGATCGCCATGGCCAGGCCCGGCCGCGCCACCAACTTGGGCAGCACGCTGGCGTAGCGGCGCTTCAATCCGGCAACGAGCCTGGTATCGCCCTCCGCCTTCAGCGGCGCACCCGGCAACATGATCAGGCACAGCGCCGGGGTGACCACCAGCGCCACCAGCAGCGAGGCGGCAATCGCCAGCACATAGGCGATGGCAAGCGGCTGAAAGAAGGTGCCGGCGACGCCGCCGAGCCAGAAGATCGGCAGGAAAACCAGCATGACGATCATCGAGGCGAACACCACCGCGGTGCGGACTTCGAGCGATGCCGCCAGCACGACATCGAATGCCGACAGCGGACTTCGGGCCTCGCGGTTGAGCCGCAACCGGCGGGCGATATTCTCGACGTCGATGATTGCATCATCGACAACTTCGCCGAGCGCAATCACCAGCCCGGCGATGACCATCGTATTGATGGTCATGCCGCTCCACAGCAGCACCAGCCCGGCACCGAGCAATGAGAGGGGAATGGCTGTGAGGCTGATGACGGCCTGGCGCCAGTCGCGGGTGAAGACGAACAGGACCACCGCTACCAGCAGGCAGCCGATCATGAGGGCCTGTGAAAGATTATCGATCGAGCGTTCGATGAACGTCGCCGGGCGGAAGATCGTGGTGTCGATCTTCACATCCTTCAAACCAGGCTTCAATTCGGCGATGGCCTTTTCGACATCGCGGGTGAGTTGCAGCGTATTGCCGGTCGGCTGCTTTTCGACAATCAGCATCAGGCCCGGGCCATCGTCGATGATGGCATTTCCAATGGGGGCGGCAAAACCGTCGACGACGCGCGCGACATCGGCAATGCGGATCGGCGCCTCGCCGCTTTGCTTGACGATGGCTTGCGACAGATCGGCGGCGGACTGGATGGCACTGTCCTGCCGCACGGCGAAGCGCTGGTTCGGCGTGTCGACGAAGCCGCCACCGCCAACCAGCACCGCATCACCCACGGCGGCCCGCACTTCGGCGAGCGTCACGCCGGCGGCGCGCAGCCGGTCAGGGTCGACGAGCACCTGCAACTGCCGATCACGCAGTCCCCAGATCGCCACATTGGCGACGCCGGGCACCGCCATCAGCCGCGGCCTGATTGTCCAGCGCGCCAGCTCGGAGAGCTGCATCTGGTCGAGCTTCTGCGACGACACGCCGATCTTCATCGCACGGCTTGTCGACGACAGCGGCGGCAGCATCACCGGCGGGCGCGCCGCCGTCGGCAACCGCGCCTGCAGCTGCGTCACCCGCTCCTGCACCAACTGCCGCGCCCGGATGACATCGGTGCCGCGCTTGAAAAGGATTGTGACCGACGAGAGCCCGAGCACCGATTTGGAACGCACTGTCGTGAGATCGGGCACGCCGCCTACCGCCACCTCGATCGGCACGGTGATCAGGCTTTCGACCTCCTCGGTCGACAGGCCGGGCGCCTCGGTCTGGACTTCGACGATCGGCGGTGCGAACTCGGGAAACACGTCGAGCGGCACATTACCCGACGCGCGCAGGCCCAGCACGACCAGCAGCACCGCCATCGCAAGCACCAATACGCGCTGGGCAAGCGCCGTCCGCACCAACCATGCCAGCATCAATGCGGCGTCCCGAACTCGGTGCCGAACAGTTCGGCGGCCCCATCGGTGACGATCTCGGCGCCGCGTTCGAGCCCACGCGCGAGTAAGGCGGTATCGCCGCTGACGCTCGCGACCTCGATCCGCTGACGTAGATAGCTGTCAGGGGCGGTCTTCCGGTAAACCCACTCGCCGCCGTTGATGTCGCGAACGATCGCTGCGGTTGGAACCGCCAGGCCTTGCATCGCGCCGCCCATCGGCAGCGCGACGGCCACACGCTGGCCGACGCGCCAGGTGCGGGCGCGATTGTCGAGTGCATAGAAGAGATCGACGGTACCGGCGACAGCGTTAGCCGAAGGCGGGGCCGATACCGGGCGGGCAGATTGAGGCGTGGCCGCAGCGTCGCCCAGGGGCCGGATCATTGCGGGTCGAGCACGGTCGATGGCTCGTACGTCCGAGCCGAAGACCGGCACGCGCACCCAAAGGAGAGGTTGAGCGGCCATGGATGCCACCGCAGGCCCCAACTGGCGCCGCTGCTCGCGAGCCACGTCCATTGCGGCGCGTGCCGCTGCGAGTGCCGCCTCGGCCTCATCGCGCGCCCGAACGCTACCCGCTTCCTCGCGCACCAGTGCCGCTGCCCGGTCGCGGGCGATGGTGGCAAGCCGCAGTTGCGCTGTGGTTCGAGCAACTTCGCCATCGGCTGCAGTCTGCGCGGCAGCAATCTGGGCGATGTTGCTGGTGGAACCGGTTGGTACGCCCGCTGGACCAAGACCTGGCACGACCAGTTCCGCGCCCACCTCACGGATTCGCGCCGAGGTGCCGTCGGCCACGGTAACGGTGCGAATGCCGAGCCGCTTTTGTGCCTCGGGTGTCAGTGTCAGCCGCAGCAGATCGGTTTCGTGGACGACGGCTTCGGCCTGCGACGGCGGCTTTGGCGGCGCAGGTTTTTCCGCACCGCAGCCCGCAAGGATAAGGGTCGCAACGATAAGGCAGGCACGGATCAGCCGATCATTCATGGCACCCGCATAACCGCCACTCATTGGGGTCAGCTTGGGGCCACTATACAAGATCCCAATGTTGGGCGTTTCGGCTTTGCCGATGCCCCGGATGCGCCCACAGCCTTGAGACCGTCGCTGCCGAAAGGGCATCGCATGACCACAATGCACCCAAGCCACAGCGCCGCCAGCAAGGTGCCCGCAGTTACCATTGGTTTCTGGGTCATCAAGATCCTCGCGACCACGCTTGGCGAAACCGCCGGCGACACCTTCAGCATGACGCTCAATCTGGGCTATCTCGCCAGCAGCGCCATCTTTCTTGCGGCGCTTATACTGCTGGCGACCTGGCAGATCGCCTCCACCCGTTATCGGCCCTGGCTTTACTGGGCGACAATCATCGCCTCCACCACAGCCGGCACAACCATGGCTGATTTTGCCACGCGCTCGCTCGGCATCGGCTATGCTGGCGGCTCGGCACTGCTTCTGGCGCTGGTACTGCTCTCGCTGTTCGCCTGGCATCGCGCGCTCGGCTCGATCTCGGTTGAAGCGGTGCACGAGCCGGGCGCCGAACGCTTCTACTGGATCACCATCACTCTCTCACAGACGCTGGGAACCGCACTCGGTGACTGGCTCGCGGACACGCGCGGTCTTGGCTATCTCGGCGCTGCCGCCATTTTTGCGGCATTGCTGGCGGGCCTGGCAGCCGCCTATTACGCGACAAGCATCAGCCGTGTGGCGCTGTTCTGGGCCGCCTTCATCCTGACGAGGCCATTGGGCGCGGCGGTGGGTGATTTCCTCGACAAGCCGCTCGATCATGGCGGGCTGGCGCTCAGCCGGCCGCTCGCGTCCCTTGTGCTTGGCGCGATGATCGTTTTGCTCGTGATGGTTTTGCCTCACCGGACTGCAGCAAAACGCGGACGGTGACGTCTCGGTCGGTAGCCGCTGGAAAGATCCGACAATGGGAAGTTTGTTTTAACGTAGGCGTTTCATGCCGGCGTCCGGAAGACGATCCGTCAGCATTGTGTTTTCACATGAAAAAGGCGCCGAACCTTGCGGTCCGGCGCCTCCCTTCACTTGGTCTGATGCCTTAGTCGCAGCAGTCCATCGCTTCGGCACAGCAAGCCGCGACGGCGTCGCAGCATGCTGCGGCGGCCTTGGCGACGGCCCCGGGCTCTGCTGCATAAGCAGCCGTGCTGGTGGCCAGGAAAGCTACGACGGTCAAAATGAGCTTCTTCATAATCGTCTCCGATAAATCGATTGGAATGTTCAGGTGGCGGCCGGCGCTCGCGGTCGTGGCGGCTCGGGACCGAACACGACGCCGGCGAGGCGGGGAGAATTGTGTGCGGTGTCGAACGGTGTGCCGAACTGAGGCTCGTCTGTACCGACAGCAATCGGCGTGGTCATCAGACACCCCGTGGGGCAGGCAAGCGCACAGGGAGCGGCTTTCCCGACATCGTGACGACTGTCGCCGCCGTCCGCCCCGCAATGATCGACCGGCATCGTGGCCATTGCAGGAGGCTCTGCCATTGCAGCACAAGCGATTGCCGACGTGGTCGATCCGATACCGAACGCGAGTGCGATCAGCAGCAGCAGTGTTCGAACAAGTCGGGTCGGAACCATCGACACCTCAATAACAGAATTCCGCTGGCCTTCCACGTCTGCGCAAACCGCCGCATCGCCGCAGGTCAGCGCAACAGCGGCTTGCACCGTGCAAGACGCCATTCGTGCACAGCAGGCGAAAGGTTACGATGGCGTACATTGTCAGTTGGGGCTCGTCCGGTCGAGCTGGCAGCATGTTGCGAGCGCTCTCATCCCGCCGCCGACGACTGGTAGTGAATTGCCCGATCAACCATCTCGTTCATATGCAAAGCGGCCTGGATGGTCAGCGGATGCGGCGTCATGCCAGCGCGGGGCGAAATCTGGGTTGCCATGGCGCGGACGAGCGCATGCTGGCTGGCCGGAGCGCCTGATAGTAATGCTGTCACCAGATTTTCGAGGGCGATCACACGCACGCGAAGTTGCACCAGTTCGGTATTTGTGAGGTCAGGGATAAGCCGGTTTTCGACAGGATGTGCCGTACTTTCCTGCGGACCGCATCGTCCGGCGCCGCCTTCATCATCCCATATCGACAGGCGCAGTTGCTGGTTTTGCAGTTCAGCCCTGCTTTGAGGATGGTCGGTCATCTTATGAATTCCTGACTTTGATCGCGCCGGCTTGAACGAGGCGCGAGGCAGAAGTTGGCCCGGCATTCGCGCCGCCTCGGCGCTGAACCGAGGCGGCGCGAACTGTGACAATCGACGAGCAGGCCTAGTTTTTGCGAAGCTCGACGATGTCATGCTTTTCGACGTCACCTTTGACGACAGCAGCCGTTGCAAAATGGTCGTCGACGATTGCGGTAATGCGGATCTGCCCGATGTTTTCGCGCCGGAAGCCGGAGTATCCTCGTGTGCCAGGCAAACTCGTCATACGAATGACCTCGAGCGTTTGTCCGACCTTCGCGCCATCGGCTTTGCCGACGCAGATCGTCGGTTTGCCGTCTGTAACGTCAACAACCGATCCACGCATGATGAAGGTGTGACCGATACCGGCGGCCGTTGCTGCAGCCGGTAACCCGACGGGCAACGCCAGCATGATCAGTGCGGCGGCGAGCGTCCGTTTCGTAACAATGTGCATCTCGATACTCCTTGTCGCGGCACCACGTTCCGTAACGCCGCCCCTGCCGCGAGGGGGTGGCGCATCGTCGTTTGGGCGCCGGCCAAGTTGGCAGACGTGCAACGCTTCAAAATTTTGAGGTCATCCGTTGTTGGCTCTCCAATCTGCGGTGACGCTTGCAGATCCGATCTGGCGGCGAACGAACCAGAGGACCAGAAGCGGTACGACCAGCCACATCAGCAGTGGTGCGAGCCCGATGCCGAGCAAGGGCGTAACCGGCATCGGCGGCGCGTAGCGCCAGCTAAAGGCGCCGTCGGACCGCGTCGCGACGATTTCGACCCCAGTAGTGATAGCCAGACCAATGAGAACAAAAACCCCCACTTGCGACGTCTTCGGTGCGAGAACCCAGTTTTGCGATCGGGCCACTGCCGCGACCACCCCAAAAGCGATCAGCATGATGACCGCGTCGCCAAGCGTTGCCGCCATGCAGATCTGGATGCCGCGGAGATGCGACATTTCCGAAGCACCGGCGTAAAGCCACATCTGGCCGAACTCCCACGGCATGCTGAGCAACAGCGCGAAGGTCGCGATGTTGAACGCGGGATGGTCGACCATCGCTTTCACAGCTCGGCGCTTCTGAGGCGCAGCGCGTTGCCGACGACCGATATCGACGACAGCGCCATGGCCGCGGCAGCGATCGCCGGCGAGAGCAACAGGCCGAACGACGGATAGAGGACGCCGGCAGCGACCGGAACGCCGATGGCGTTATAGACGAAGGCAAGGAATAGATTCTGGCGGATGTTGCGCATGGTTGCGTGGCTGAGGCGGCGCGCTCGAACGATGCCGTTGAGGTCCCCCTTGACCAGGGTCACGCCAGCGCTTTCGATCGCGACATCGGTGCCGGTGCCCATGGCAATTCCGACATCGGCGGCGGCGAGGGCAGGGGCGTCGTTGACGCCATCGCCGGCCATGGCGACGACGCGGCCTTCGGCCTTGAGCCTGGCAACCACCGCGCTCTTGGCATCGGGGAGGACGTCGGCCTCGACCTCATCGAGCCCAAGGCGCCGCGCCACGGCTTCGGCGGTGACACGATTATCGCCGGTGACCATGATAACTCGGATGCCTTCGGCTTTTAGCGCTGCCAGGGCACTGGGCGTGGACTGTTTCACCGGATCGGCGATGGCGATCACGCCGGCGGCCTTGCCGTCGACGGCGACAAGGATGGCGGTCGCGCCTTCGCGGCGATGACGGTCTGCGGCTTCGGCCAGCGCGGCGGTATCGACGCCGAGCTCGGACAAATAGCCAGGATTGCCAATGGCGACACGTCGGCCATCGACTAAGCCGATAACACCCTTGCCGGTGGGGGCATCGAACTCGGTCGCGGTTTCCACAGCGATCGACCGGGCGGCGGCTTCGGAGACGATGGCTGCGGCGAGCGGGTGCTGGCTCGGACGCTCAACGGCGGCAGCAAAGCGCAGCAGCTCCGCTTCGGTGATGCCGCTGAAGGGCTCGATGGCGACGACCTTGGGTTTGCCTTCGGTCAGCGTGCCGGTTTTGTCGACCAGCAGCGTATCGACCTTCTCCATGCGCTCGAGCGACTCGGCATTCTTGACCAGAACGCCGGCTGCCGCACCCCGGCCAACACCGACCATGATCGACATCGGCGTGGCGAGCCCGAGCGCACAAGGACAAGCAATGATCAGAACAGTGACGGCGGCAACGAAGCCGAAGGTGAAACGCGGTTCAGGGCCAAAGCTTGCCCAGACGATGAAGGCCAGCACGGCGACAACAATGACGGCCGGCACGAACCACCCGGCCACCTGATCAGCAAGTCGCTGGATGGGGGCACGGCTGCGCTGGGCATCGGCGACCATCTGGACGATCCGCGCCAGCATGGTGTCGCTGCCGACCTTGTCGGCACGCATGGCGATCGCGCCGGTCTGGTTGATGGTGCCGGCGATGACGGTGTCGCCGGTCGCTTTGGTTACAGGCATGGATTCGCCAGTGACCATCGATTCATCGATCGTCGAACGTCCGTCAGTGACCGTGCCGTCGACAGGCACGGCTTCTCCGGGGCGAACGCGCAAAACGTCGCCGGCGACGACCAGACCGAGCGATACCTCTTCATCGCTGCTGTCGGGCTTCAATCGCCGGGCGGTCTTGGGCGCTAGATCGAGGAGGGCGCGAATGGCACCGCCGGTCGCCTCGCGGGCCCGCAGCTCCAGCAACTGCCCGAGAAGGACCAGAACCACGATGATCGCTGCGGCCTCGAAATAGACCGCGACCGCGCCGTCCATACGGCGGAACGCTGGCGGGAACACGTCGGGCGCAACGGTCGCCACGACACTATAGGCCCAGGCGACGCCCGTTCCCATGGCAACCAGTGTGAACATGTTGAGGCTGCGGTTGACGATGGATTGCCACCCGCGTTCGAAGAATGGCCACCCCGCCCACAGGACCACGGGTGTCGCGAGGACCAACTGGATCCAGTTCGAAATCTGCGGCGCGATGAGATGGCCGATGTCGAAAACATGGCCGCCCATCTCGAGGATGAACACCGGGATCGTCAGCGCCAGACCGATCCAGAAGCGGCGCGTGAAATCGGCAAGCTCAGGATTTGGCGGCGTGTCTGCGGTCATCACTGCCGGCTCGAGTGCCATCCCGCAGAGGGGGCAGGCGCCAGGTCCGACCTGGCGGATCTCCGGGTGCATCGGGCAGGTGTAGATCGTGCCCTCGGGCACTGGCTCGTGCGACTGCAATTCGGCGGGCGTCAGATATTTCGCCGGGTCGGCGATGAACTTCGTCCGGCAGCCGGCGGAGCAGAAATAATAGGGATGGCCGTCGTGGTCGGCGCGATGCGCAGCGGTATGCGGATCGATGGACATGCCGCAGACCGGGTCCTTCACGGTTGCGCCGGGAGCACTTCCCTTGCCGCCGCCGCAGCAAGCATGGGCCTTCCTATCGAATTCGCTGGAGTGCGTGTGCTGGGGATCGGCCATGGCCTGCGTCCTTGTAAATCAAGCGTCGCGGCGCAATGTCGGGGTTGACATCGTGTCAAGGTCAAGAGGTATCTCATGAACATCGGTGAGGCAGCGGCCGCGGCAGGTCTCAGCCCGCGGATGGTGCGCCATTATGAAAAGATCGGGCTGACACCGAAGGCGCTGCGAAGGGATTCGCAGTACCGGGATTATTCGACCAATGACGTGCATCGATTGCGGTTCATCGCCAGGGCCCGTGACCTTGGCTTTCCGATCGACGAGATTGGCGAGCTTCTGGCGCTCTGGAGCGACCAGACGCGGGCGAGCGCCGACGTCAAAGCTTTGGCGACGGCCAGGATCGCCGACCTGCGGGAGCGCGAAAGGGCGTTGCATACGATGCGGCGTTCGCTCGAGCACCTTGTTGCGACGTGCAGCGGCGACAATCGTCCGGACTGTCCGATCATCGAGGAACTCGCCGGGAGCGCCGGGTAAGCCGCCCGTTACTTTCGCCGTTCCTCCAAGTGTCGCTGCCCTCAAGCAGTCAGCTTTGGCGGCATCGGACCCGTGTGCACGAGCCCGATGTGCCATGGCCATTACTGCGCCTTCTTGCCGTTTCGCTTCAGCCACGACTGGAGGCTTGCGACTTCCTTCTGCTGCATCGTGACGACCTTCTGCGCCATCGAGCTAACTTCCTTGTCGGCAGCTTGGGTGACGGCGATCTTCGACATCGCAATCGCACCGCGATGATGCTCGATCATCTGGCGGATCCAGGTTTCCGACGCGTCGGCGCCGACGACCATCATCTTGTGGTGCATCGCCATGCCGACCTCGGCGTAGGGGTTGGCAGACGTATTCTTCATCATCTCGCCCATTCCGCCCATCTTGGAATGGTCCATGCCTTCCATCTTGCCATGGTCCATCGTCTGCATCTTGCTGTGGTCCATGGCGGGCGTCGATGCACCCGGTTTGGCCATCGCATCGTGGTTCATGCCCTGCATCTTGCTATGATCAACAGGCGGCGGCGACGTTTGCGCGGCGATTGGGGCTGCGACGAGCAAAAATGCTGCGAGCGTAATATATTTGTGCATTGGAACACCTTTCCGTGTGTCTGCTAGTGGGTGATACGCAAAGCGCACGATCAGCCCTCAGAACAAAACAGGTCAGGCACACAGCCTATAACGATGCTGGCGGCACCAGCGTTCCTAGCCAGGCAACGATTGCCAGTACCGAAGCAGCAAATCCGGCTTCGATAGCGATCGACCGGTGCAGCGCACGGAGGGCTCCTGACGGCACAGCGCCAGCGTCCAGATCGCGCAACAGCGCCGGGGTGAGGCGGAAGCGGTTCATTGCCGCCAGCCAGAGCATGGCCACGAACAGCGCCAGCTTGATCGCCAGCAACTGGACGTACGGATCGCTGCCAACCAGGCCGATCCCCGCTGGACCGACAAGAATCCATGTGTTGATGGAGCCGGTTATGATCAGCAGCGCGACGAAAACGGTCCCGGCTTTCGAGAAGCCATCGAGTGCATGGTGCATCGAGATGAAGTCAGCCGATGTCAGGCGCGACGCATCGCGCGCTACCATCAAGCCCAATGCTACCAGCGCGCCTACCCAGGCACCTGCGGCAAGCAGGTGGACAATGTCAGCGACAAGCTGAACCCAGCCCGTCGTCGCCTCCCCGGCCGCACCGTGGCCGGTCCAGGCCAGCGACCCCAATGCCGCGCCGGCAAAGATCACCATTGCAACCCGGGCGACAGGATTGCGCGCGAGAGCCAGCGCTGCGATGGCTGCAAGCGCCAGCATTCGAACCTGCCACGCCAATCCCATCGGAGTTTCGAACACCATCGCCGCGATCGAGGGGCGATCGACCTCCATGATCGCGACCCCGGAAATCGCTGCGGTCATTGCAAGCATGCCAGCAACCGATAGCAACGCCGCGACCAGCGTCAGCGAAAGCAACTCGCTTGGTGATGGTCCGCTGGCTTTGCCACGGCTCCCGTACAACGCAAACAGCGGCCACCCGAACAGCACCATCAGATTGGCATAGAGCGCAAACCTGATGGCGATCGCGAGCATGCTATTTCACGGTGAACGGAAAGCTGCCTTCCATGCGATGGGCATCGGCGCCAGCGGCAAACCATTTGAGCTCATAGCTGCCGCTGGGAAGCGCGCGCTTCATCAGCAGCGTCAGCGTCTTGCCATCGGCACCCAGCGCCGTTGTGAAGCCGGTCATCTTCATCGGCTGATGGTCGGCCATGCCGGGCATGCCGGTCATTGTCAGTTCGGCGCCGGCAAACTTGGCCATCAGCTTTTCGTTGAAAACCAGGACGATCTTGCCGGGCTTGTCGACGGTGGCATTGGCGGCCGGAGTCGATGATACGAGCTTGGTGTGTGCAAGTGCAGCGGTGCCGGTGCCGAGCGCAGCAATCATGGCAGCAACGAGAACGGCGCGAAAGTTGAAGGTCATTGATGGCTCCTTGATGGACTGGGGAGATATACGCAGGCCGTCACCGTGCCCCTCAAGGAATCTTGTTGAGGGGTGAGCGCGGGGCGTGCGTAGTGTCTACTGGATTTGAGAAGGAACCTTTTATGGACGACCTTGACCGGGCGTTGCAGCAGCTACGCACCCTGCCGGTGCCAACAAGGTTGGCGTCGCTTGAAGGCGAAGTGATGATGCAAATCGTTGCTGAGCGCAGCGCATCGGCATTGACCACCGGACCGGCGCTCAGTCTTGCCGCGGTTCTCGCAATGGGAATTGGTATTGGCGCGGCGATACTGCCCGGCGGTTCGGCCGAGGCAGCGCAGACCTCGCCATTTGCAGCCGGGGCCAACCTTGCGCCCTCGACACTGCTGGCGAATATCGGATGAACAATTTCCGGCGGTTCGCGATTGTCGCGCTGGTAGCGTTCGTCGCAGCGCTCGGCGGCGTGTTTGTCGGCCGCGCGCTGGTTACGCGGCTTTCCCCACCTGAAACCGAGCTTCACGCCATTCTCCACGACAAGCTCGAACTCGATGCCGCGCAACGGGCGCAGATAGAGGGGCTCGAACAGCAGTTTGCGGTCAGGAAGCGCGCCCTCGAGCAGCAAATGCGATCCGACAACGCGCGCCTGGCTGAAGCGATCACGGCGGAACATGGCTATGGCCCGGGGGTGCAGACAGCGGTTGACCGTTCCCACGAGGTGATGGGCGAGCTCCAGAAGGAGACGCTCCAGCATGTGTTTCGATTGCGCGGTGTCTTACGGCCCGATCAGGCGCGAAAGTTCGACGAGGCGGCGGTCAAGGCGCTGACAGCCCCGACGGAGTGACTGGCCAGAGTGCTCCGACGATGCCGCTCACCGGCTGCACCGATGCCGAGCTCGCCGCGCTGGCGCTGACCGGTCGCCAGGCGGCGTATGGCGAGTTGATGCAGCGCTACCGCGAGCCGGTGTTCCGTCTTGTTCGCAGCCATGTTGGCGACGCTGATGAGGCCCTCGATGTTGTGCAAGAGACGTTTGTCGCGGCCTTTGCATCGATCGGACGCTATGACGGCAGCCGGCCGTTTCGCTATTGGATCAGCCGCATCGCCCTGAACAAGTGCCGCGATTGGGGGCGTCGGCGAGCCGTCCGGCGCCTGTTTCGGTTTGCGCTACCGTTGGACGCGGCAAGCGAGATTGTCGACACGACGGTTACGGGCGAGGCAGCGATCGATGATGCCCGCGCGCTGGCGCGCGTGACCAAGGCGATTGCGTCGCTTCCGGCGAACCTCAAAGAGCCTCTCATCCTGACCGCGGTGGACGGTCTTTCGCAGGCGGAAGCTGCCTCGGTACTCGGGATTAGCGAGAAGGCTGTCGAAGTCCGGATCTATCGCGCCCGCAAGGCGCTGAGCGGTTAGACCTCTAAAGCGATAATGCCGCAGGCTTACCTTGAGGGGCGATTCAAAACCGTGCGTATCTCAATGCGAGCCTTGCTGTGCTTTGCTGAATTTCCAGGGACAGATATGATCCTACCGACCTCTCGCCGCGGCTTTCTGCGGGCCGCCTCGTTAGTCACAGGTGCGATGGCTGTGCCGGGTTGGGCGCGCAGTGGCACTGGCGGCCTTGCGAGCGGCAGCGATGTTTTGTCCGGCGAAGACATCAAGCTCAGCATCGGCCACGCAATGCACAGTGTCGGCGGCCGGTCGGGCCATGCCATTGCCATCAACGGCACCGTGCCCGGGCCGCTGATCAGGCTGAAGGAAGGCCAGAACGTCCGCCTGTCGGTGACCAACACGCTGTCCGAGGACACGTCGATCCATTGGCACGGGCTGTTGCTGCCGTTTCAATATGACGGCGTTCCGGGGATCAGCTTTCCCGGCATCAAGCCTGGCGAAACCTTCGTTTATGAATTCCCGATCCGCCAGGCCGGCACCTATTGGTATCACAGCCATTCGGGCCTGCAGGAAGCGATGGGGCATTTCGGTTCGATCGTAATCGATCCGACGGGGGCCGACCGGGTGCAATCGGACCGCGAGCATGTGCTGGTGCTCAGCGACTGGAGCTTCATGCACCCGCACAAGATATACACGCGGCTGAAGCAGAACGGCGGCAACTTCAATTTCCAGAAGCAGACGCTCGTCGGACTGATTGCCGGCAAGGACCAGTCGGCCGCCGACCGCCGGATGTGGGGCGCGATGCGGATGGACCCGACCGACATTTCCGATGCGACCGGCGCGATTTACACCTATCTCGTCAATGGCCATGGGCCGGCGGAGAACTGGACAGGGCTGTTCGCGCCGGGTGAAAAGGTCCGGCTGCGCATCATCAACGCGTCGGCGATGACCAACTTTAACGTGCGTATCCCGGGCTTGGCGATGACCGTCGTCGCGGCAGACGGCAACAATGTGCAGCCGGTGGAGACCGACGAGTTCCAGATCGGCGTCGCCGAAACCTATGACGTCGTCGTCCACCCAACCGAGGACAAGGCCTATGGCTTCATCGCCGAAGGCATCGACCGGTCAGGACTGGTGCGCGCCACCCTGGCGCCGCGGATGGGAATGGTTGCCTATGTGCCGCCGCTGCGAAAGCGCCCGTTGCTCACCATGAAGGACATGGGCATGGGCGACATGGACATGAGCGGCGGTGCCATGGCCGGGATGGACCATAGCAACATGCCAGGCATGGATCACGGCGCGATGCCGGGCATGAGCCACGACATGGGGTCGATGAAGATGCTCGACCCGTCGGTGGCGCCTCAGGTCAAGATGGGGCCGGGGGTGGCTATGCTATCCTCGATGCCGATGGACCGCACCGCCGAGCGCCCGACCGGTCTCGAAAACGAACCACACCGCGTGCTGACTTACAGCCAGCTTCGCTCGCTCGACGCCAATCCCGACAAGCGCGACCCGTCGCGCGAGATCGACATCCATCTGACCGCCAACATGGAACGCTACATGTGGTCGTTCGATGGCGTGAAGTTCAGCGAAGGTGCCGAGCCTCTGGCTTTCCGCCATAACGAGCGCGTTCGGGTCAATCTGATCAATGACACGATGATGCCCCACCCGATCCATCTCCATGGCCACTTCTTCGAGGTGGTGATGGGTGAGAAGGGCAACCGGCCGGTCAAGCACACGGTCAACGTCCTGCCGGGCGGCAAGGTGTCGTTCGATCTCACTGCCGATGCGCTCGGCGACTGGGCGTTTCATTGCCACATGATGCTCCACATGCACGCCGGCATGTTCCGCGTTGTCACGGTGCGCCATGACGAGGATGCGGCATGATCCGCGCCACTATCGGGGCGCTTGTCGCGCTGGCGCTCGTTCCGGGCGGCGCCTTGGCGCAGACCGCTGCGCCGGCGGCCGACCCGCACGCGGGTCACACTATGCCGATGGCGACAGTCCCCGCCACCGCCGACCCACATGCCGGGCACTCGATGCCCGCAGCGCCCGACCAGGACGCCGGCCGCGACATGGGTGCGGCCAAGCCAGCCAGCGACCGCCACGCGGGGCATGATATGGGTGCTGCCCAACCGGCCGCCGACCCGCACGCCGGCCACAATATGGCACTGCCGCCGACCGGTGATACCATCGGCAACGCCCCCGCCCCGGCGCCGCCGACCGATCATGCCGCCGATGCCGTTTGGGGCGCGGCTGCCGTCGCCCCTTCGCGAGCAGCACTACGCCGCGAGCATGGCGGCTTCACCGGCTCGATGATCCTGTTCAACCTCGCCGAATATCAGGCCCGTGCCGGCACCGACGGTTATCGCTGGGAAGGCGAAGGCTGGTTCGGCGGCGACATCAACCGTTTTGTCGTGAAGACCGAAGGCGAGGGCGATGTGCGCGGGCCGCTTGAAAAGGCCGAGGTCCAGGCGCTCTATTCACGTGCCATCGGTCCATGGTGGAACCTGCAGGCAGGGGTGCGCCACGACATCCGGCCAGAACCGCAGCGGACCTATGCGACAGTCGGAATCGAAGGGCTGGCACCCTATTGGTTCAAGGCTGCCGGCGCGCTGTTCCTGTCGAACAAGGGCGAGTTGCGCGGTCGCATTGAGGGCTTTTACGACCAGCGCATCACGCAACGGTTGATCCTTCAGCCGCGCGCCGAGATCGAAGCCTCCGCGAAGTCGATCCCCGAGATCGGCGTGGGTGCGGGCCTCACCGATATCGAGCTAGGCCTGCGGCTGCGCTACGAAATCGCCCGCGAATTTGCGCCCTATATCGGTGTCGAATGGGCCGGCAAAGTCGGCGAGACGGCGCGCTTTGCCCGTGACGCCGGTGATCGAACCAGCGGAACCAGTTTCGTTGCCGGCATCCGGTTCTGGTTTTAGGACGGGACCATGAGTTCACGACGCCACCGCCTTCACCTCGGCGCCAGCAGGCTGCACAAATGGTTGGCGCTGATCATCGGCGCCCAACTGTTGATCTGGTTTGCCAGCGGCGCGCTGATGAGTTTCTGGCCAATCGACGAAATCCATGGCGATCATCTTGTCGACCGCAAGCGCATCGAGGCGCTTCCCGCCGGGATCGCTTTCGCCGATCCCTCCACCTATCTCGACGGGAGCGGTGCTGACCGGGTGACACTGCGCATGTTGTACGGCCGGGCGGTGGCCGAAGTCACGCGCGGCAATCGCATCCTGATGTTCGATGCGACGACAGGCGCGCCGCTACCGCCCGTCGATGCCCGTTTGGCGGCATCGATCGCCGAAAAGGCCTGGATCGGTGCCAAGGTTGCGGCGCCGATGACGAGCAAGGTCACATCCGCCAGCCCCGAATATCGGGGCCCGTTACCGGCCTGGCGTGTTGCCTTTGCCGACCCCGACAACACCAGCGTCTTCATCGCTGCCGACACCGGGCAGATCGCTGCGGTGCGGACCGCAAATTGGCGGCTGTTCGACTTTTTCTGGGGCCTGCATATCATGGACTGGACCGAGCGCGACAACTTCAACACCTGGTGGTTGCTGGCATTCGCTGTAGGTGGTCTCGTGCTGGGGCTGGCGGGGACTGTGCTTCTGGTCATACGATGGCCGATCAAACGGGGGCTTTTCCGCCGTCGCACCGTCGCGTGATGATGTCCCAATTCAGAAGAAAGGCTATTGTTCATGCGTAAATACTTGCTGGCACTGGCCCTTGCCCTTGTGGCCGCGCCCGTACTAGCGGCAGGCGATATCGTCATGCATCGCGATCCCGGCTGTGGCTGCTGCGAAGCCTGGGCAGCACAGGTCGCCAAGGCATTTGGTCAGGCCGTCAAGATCATCGACGATGCAAACCGAGCCAGCCTTCACAAGCGCCTCGGTATGCATCCCGCCCTTGCGTCGTGCCACACCGCCCTCATCGACGGAGTCGCCTTCGAAGGTCACGTGCCGATCGCCGATATGAAGCGCGTACTCGCCAAGCGGCCGGCAGGCGTAACAGGCTTGGCGGTTCCGGGTATGCCGGCCGGCTCGCTCGGAATGGAAGTTCCCGGGCGCGCACCCGACAGATACACTGTCGTAGCGTTTGGCGCTGGCAAAATGTCAGCCTTTGCCCAGCGCTAGGTGATCCGAAGATACCAACGTTCAATCTTGATAATATATCTTATGTTAAATAATATCAACGGGTTAGCTGTGTCTGCTCGCCATCTACCGTAGAGCAAGGTTGCTGGCAAGGTGCCATCATTACAGTTCGATCGGCAGACGCGGCAAAGCGGTGGCTTCGGGGCCTGAGGAATGAACGTCATCGCCTTCGAGCCGCGCTGCCAAGGTTTGGGCCATGATCGCGATCGCACTTCGACGTTGAGCCTGATCGGGATTAGTGAGCCGGGCAGCCGTAGCCGCTGGCATTGCTGCCAGGGCGGCATCGAGGTGGTCGGCAAGGCGAGATTGCTGGTGACTGGTCATCTTACAATGAGAACAGACCACGAACGACGAGTCAACACGCCGACATGCACATTGCTAGCTATGGACGCTCGCCGTCGCTCTTTTGGCCGCGCGCGACAACGTTGAGCGCGCCATCCGGCAGAGGCCGTTGCAGCACCGCTGCCTCTGGCCAAGTTGCTGTGAGCCACAGCTCACACTCGGCCGGCTCGGTCAGGATTACCGGCATGGCCTTGGGGTGCAGAGCACCGACTTCGGCATTGGGATCCGTGGTGAGGAAGGCAAACAGGTCGCAGTTGATCTCGCCTTCGGCGAGCTTGCGGGTACAGGTCCAGTTGGTGTGGATGCCAGCAAAGAATGCCAACGGGCGCTCCTCATCGAAGGCGAACCACACCGGTTCCGATTTGCCCTCGTCGTTTACGCCCGGCTCGCTGAACGAAGTGAACGGCACCAGGCAACGTGATGCCGGCGTCAGCCAACGCCGCCAGTGCGGACTGCTCGTGTTGCGGACGTTGGTGACGCCTTTGTCGACTTTCTTGCCCTGTAGCGCGAAGACCGGGCTCGGCATGCCCCAGCGCGCCATCGCCAGCTCGCGAATGCCATCGCTGCTCGTCCGCACGATCGGCGCGGCATAGTCGGGGAAGATGCCGGGCAGCTGCGGAAGATTACCGGTCAGGTCGCGCATCGTGCCCGCGAGGTCACGAATGGCCTGCTGGCCCTTCGTCATCGAATACAAATTGCACATCGGCGCTCTCCTGCCACCCAGAGTAGATTTCGTGCTACTGTGAGGAAAGTCCTGCATTCGAAGCTGTGACAGGCGTCGGTCAGCAAACCGGCATGTTCACGATGGCTTCGGCACCCGAGATAAGGAGCGCCGCCCTGTCGAAAGAATTGTCATCGGTCGTCGATGCAGCACTGCTCGATGCCATGCGACACCATCAAAGCCGCTGGCCGGGCCTGCTCTGGCCGCGAGCGATCGTCGTCCGGCCGCCGTCCCGACTACCGCGTTTCGGGGCGCTGATCTGGCTCAATCTACTCTTCGTCGACCGGCGGCTCGAGACGGCCCCCAAAGCCGTGGTGTCGGCTATCGTCGCCCATGAATATGGCCATGTCTCGCGTGGCCACGCTGCCATTGGGCTCGCTGTCGTTGTCGGTGTCCTGTTCCTCATGATCACGCCGTCGGGGTCCGCGGTTTCACGAGCCGCTGCTGGCGATGTCGCTGCGCTCTACCTGGCAATTGCTGCCGGACTGGTGTGGCTGCGCCGGCCGGCCCGAGAGCTCGAAGCCGATGCCTTCGGGGCGACCGTCGTCGGCCGCGACGCCATCGTGGACGCCCTCAACTGGATTGCCGCGTGGACCGGCCAGGGGTGGACGCCGGCGTTGGTGAGGCGTCGCACCGAGCTGATGTCCCGCCCGACCTGATTTCGGTCAAGGTCGCCAGCATGGCGAACAGCCGTCTTCAGATGCGTTTGCCCATCAGCTCGTCGTTCCAGTCTTTGTAGGCCGGATCGGGGAATACAACGGCAACCCCCCTGCCCTGTTCGGCAAAGGCATGGCCAGCAGCTTCGGCGGCGGCATAGCCAGCCAGATTGTTGTCGGCGGCAATGATGACGGACTCGACGGCGTCTGGCAGCTCGACAAAAGGCAGGTTGCCGGTCCCGAGCGATACCCAGACGCTGGCGCCCGTGAACCGCTGGCGCAGTGTCAGACCGTCCTCGGGCCCTTCGCAAAGCATGACCTCTGGTGCGACCGGCCCAAGCCGCAATGCGCACCCGCGCACCTGGCCAAGGCTAAGCTTGGGGTTCTTCATCGCCGCCTTGTTGCCATCCTTGGTGAGGAAGATGCGCTGGACGCCCACGACAGTGCCGGAGACGTCTTCGCAAGCGGCGATCAGTGCCGGCAATCGCGGTCCTGGGGCGCCGTTCGGAGCACGCCAAAGTGGCACGCGGCCGAACCGGATCGACGGTGGTGACGGTTCGACGATGCCACGCGAGCGCAGATAAAGCTCGGCCGGCGTGCCCTTGATCGACCTAGCGGCCGCCCACTGGGCCTGGGCCTCCGCGATGGCCTCGACCCGCGCCAGATCCTCGTCCTGCCGCCGACGTTCGCGTGCCGGGGCATCGGCGGTAGCGGTGACGCCGCCTTCAAGCCAATGCAGGGCATCGACGAACTCGAGGCCGTGCCGCCAGCGGACATAGTCGATGATGTCGCCGCTGGCACCGCAGCCAAAGCAGTGGAACAGCCCCTTGGTGTCGTTGACGCGGAAGCTCGGTGTCTTCTCCTCATGGAAAGGACACAGGCCGACGAGCTCATGGCTCGAACGCTTCAGCCGCACGTCGCGGCCGATGATGGCGCTCAAGTCGTGGCGGGCTTTCAGCGCCGCGATCTCGATACTGGTCATGACGGGCCTCCTTTTCGGGCCGACGGGTTGGCTCCGTCAGCCAACCTGTTGCTGGATGCACATTGAATCAATCGATGTCGCGGTTCAGACCGCGCGGACAACTCGCGCTCATCGCGCGCCGCGATGGCTTCTCCGAGCGCCGCCAGGCTCTTGGCCAGCGGCCCGTCCGCGACAGCGTGTGCAAACGCCCGTGGTGACAGGCCGGCAAGCATGCGCTCGCTTTCCGCATGGCGCTCGGCAACGTGCTGCGCGACATCGTCGGGCAGCGGAGCGGGCTCGGCCCGCCTGCCGAGCAGGCGCCGGATCACTGTCGGGAGGCGCAACCGATAGGCATTCGATATCTGCCGATAACGTGGCCCGGGACCCTCGCGGTCGACCGGCTCGAACCGCCGCGCCCATTCGATGAAACCGGCATCCCGCAGCTGCTTCAGCGCCCGCACCACCGCGCTGCGCGAACGCTTGATGGCTCGCATCAGGAAGTCGAGAGACGGCTCGATCCGCCCCTTGAAGCGCTGGCCCAGGCGATAGAGCTGCGCGAGCAGCTCGAGCGCCACCGGACCGATGGCGCCTTGCGGTCGCCCGGGCCCGCGCGTCTCTCTCTCGAGCGCCCTGGCTCCCGCCATCGCCCGCGCAAACTCGCCCTCTTGCGGCCGCCGCCAGAACCCCGCCTCGAAACTTCCGGCTTCACGACTGCCACGCCGCACCGGCGCGCCGCTCCTGCGGCCGCACCGGCTCCCAATGCCTGCAACAGCCTCGCCAATCGAACATACGCCCACAGCCGTCCTCCAGATATGGAGACCGTGACCGGGTAGAATCCCGCCGTGGCGCGAGCTGCGCATGGTTGAACCGGTACCTGAAATCGGCTATATGGAAGGAACTGCTTCGGACCCTGTCCTCGCTTGCCGGCGAGGCCATATCACCGATCAAAGAGCCCGGCCTCGCGCCGGGCTTTTCCTTTAGACGGTCACTGCGTCCTCCTTGCCTGAGTTGCTATTGCCGCCGCGCGGTTGCGCGTCGGCATTCTTCGCCCGACCGGTCTTCCATTTGCGGAAGTGCCGGTCGCCGGCGATGAACCTGGCCAGCATATGCGGAATCAGCGCCTCGACCTCGGCGCGCTCGCCATATGCTTCTTCATAAGCGCGGGCGTAGGCCTCGAGCTCGGCTGCCAGCTTGGCGTCGATCGCCAGCTGCAACTTGCGACGATCGCCGGCGCCGATTTTCGGCAGGCTGAGCGCATTACCAGGCGTGCTGTCGGTCATGTCTGGCCTTTCTCGAGATAGTGCCGCGCCGACGTCGAGACGAAGCTCGAGCGATAGGCATGGTGGGCGTAGCTGTCGATCCGGTCGGCGATCTCGGGCAGGAAGCGCAGCGAGATATGGCGGGCGACGCCATGTGGATTCGAGGCAAAGACGATGGTCTCGCCGGCCTCGAGCCGCTTGACCAAGTCGAGTACCGCGGCCTCGTAGCAGTCGCAGAGCGACGTTCGAACGCTGCTACCGGCACTTATCCGCGCGGCGCGTTCCTTCATTTCCTTGTGAAGACTTCCAGGCATGCTCAGAGCCATTCTGACCGTTCTTCCCGACATCGACCCCTCCCTCGCGACTCAAAGAACCAGGCGGGTGGGATCGAATGCTCAATAGGGCGCCAAGACAATGTCCTTGTTTACGAGGACGCGAAGTCGGTAGCCCGGCCGGACCTTCAGGGTCGGCTGCCGGTCGAGCTTGCGGCGGATGATCTGCTGGCCGGTCCGCGACGCTTCCTGCGACACTGCCCCTGCCCCGCCCTGCAGCACGAGGTTGTTGTTATTGTTGTTGGCAGCATCGTCGGCGACCGCCGCGCCGATCGAGATCGCCGTCGACAGCAGCACGCCGCCGACCAGGCTGCCGATGTGGTTGTCGACGCGGTCACTGAGGCCGGCGGCGCCGGTAGCGTCGGTGCCGGGCATCCCGGAAAGGTTGATCGAGCGGCCATCGGGATAGATCAGCCGCTCCCAGACGACGAGGGCGCGGTTCTGGCCGTAGCTGATGCGGCTGTCGTAGCGGCCGAACAGCCGTGCGCCTTGCGGGATCAGCAGGGTCCGGCCGGTGACATGGTCATAGACCGCTTCGGTGACGCTGGCGACGACGGCGCCGGGCAGGTCGGAGTTGAGCGCGGTGACCAGTGCTGCCGGGATGATAGTGCCGGCCTTGACCTCATAGGGCGAGATCGGCGGCAGCAGGCGGTTGCCGAGATAGTCCGAGCCGATTCCTACGCGCGCGATGAAATCCTGCTTGGTCGACTGGCCGTTCGGGTCGGCTTCTGTGGAGACGGGAGTGACCCCTGCCGCCGCCGGTGGCGGTGCCGCACTGTCGACCGCGAGCTGTGTATCGCCGGCCTGCGGCCCCTGCCCTCCCGCCTGGGTCGCGAACACGGGCGCCGCGCGCGCCGCCAGATCCTGTCGCAATGCCGCGTCACGCGCCGCCTCGCGGCGCTGCAACGCCGCGGTCGCCGCGGCATTTGCAGGGGGCGAGCCTCCGGCCGGGCCGGCAGTAGCAGCGGGGCCGCCGGCGAGTTGCGCGTCCGCGCTTTCGGGCGGCATCGCCGCGGTGCCCGGGCCGCCAAGATCCGGGCGCTGGACACGCGGATCGCTATAGCCGGTCGGCAGCGCGTTCAGGTCGGGCTTGGCCATCTGGATGGCGCCGGGATCGCGAGTTTTCACCTCATCGGGCCGCTTCAGCGCGAAGGCGACGATGAAGCCGATCGCAAGGACCCCGGCAAGGGCGGCAACGATCGCGAGGATGACCGGACGCTTGTAGCGCGTCACCGGGGCGCGCTCGGTGGTCAGGATCGAGGCCGCGGGCGTTTTCGGCGCCGGCGACCATTCGGCTTCTGCAGCACTGCTCGCCATCGTCAGCCTCCCCGGCTTTCGCGGGTGATGCGAACTATCTGCTGCTGGCGCTCGCCGAGGCGAAGCTCGGCGACCTGGATCAGCCGGTCGACGACATAGTAGTTGCCTTGCACCCGGTAGTTGACGAGTTCGGCCCTGCCCTTCTCACCGACCACGAACAGCGGCGGCGCCTCCGTCGTTACCAGCGTCGGCGGAAACTGGATGTAGGTCTTGCTGCCGTCATCGAACACGCGCTCGGGCATCCAGGCCGGCTTGCCGTTCTGATGGCCACGGCTGCGGATGTCGTAGCGGAAGTTGAGCGCATCGATCGGGATGTTGGTGGCGACGGTCTGCGCTTCGCGACTCGCCACCGTAGCTGCCGCCGCCTGTGCATCGGCGAGCTGGTCGCGCGGATAGTTCCAGGTGACGATGCTGGTGTAGGCATCGCTGTTGTGGCTGATCGCCTCGAGCATGTAGGTCCGCTGGTCGGTGGTCAGCACGATGTTGGTGCGCAAGTCGCCCTTGATCGGCTTGACGAACACGAGGGTTTGCGCGCTCGTACCGGTACCCTGCACGGTCTCGCCCATCACCCAGCGCACCGTGTCACCAGCGGCCTTCGAGATCAGCTTCTCGCCCGGCCTGAGCGCAATCGTCGAGATGAAGCGCGGCGAGGCGTGCACCTCGTAGATCGCACCGGCCATATAGTCGTAGAACATCGCCGAGTTGATGAACCCGGCCGGTGCCGGCGCCTGACGCGACAGGCTGTTGGCGCGGCCGATGGTCTCTAGCGAGGTGTCGCGGCCGGCCCGGCCACCCGGAACCGGGCGATCGATCGGTAGCAGGCGTCGCGGCGGCGGTAGTCGATCGGAATAGGCGCCGCCGGCCGCGCTCGCGGTAGCGCTGGCGATCGGCAAGGCGCCTGCGGCGCTTTGCTGGGCTTGGGCGATCCCGGTGGCGCTAAGGAAAGTCGGCACAATCGACGCTGCGACTCGGAATGCGGTCAGGCGCAAATGCAGGTTCTGGCTCATAGCTCCCGGCTCCATTGGAACGAGGTGATGAAGATGCCGAGCGGGTTGGCGCGCAGCGCCTGCTCGGTCTGCGGCGGCGAAATCCTGATCGTGAACAGCCCCGTCCAGGTCTCGGGCTTGCCGGGCACGCCGTTGGTGTAGACGGTCTCGCGCCAAGTAACCTGATAGGTGTCGTTCGACCTCGGCAGCACGGTGACGACCTCGATCGTCCGCGCTTCTTCACCCACCCGGGCGAAGGGATTGTTGTCGCGAGCGAACGTGTTGAGGGTCTGCTCGGCCTGCGCGGTGATGAAATTGTAGGCGCGCTGCCAGTTGGCCCGGATGACGACCCCGTCGATGCTCTTCGAGCGCACAAGGCTGACCCAGTCGGCCAGGAAATAGGCGATTTCCGACGTCGCTGGCTGATAGGCCTTGCCCGCCATGACGATACGGCCGGGCTGCCCGCGTTCATTGACCGGCACGACATAGGTGGCGATCCGGGTCTGGTTGGCGGTGTAGATGAATCCACCGAGCGATAGCGCGGCGAGGCCGAGCGCGCCGAACGCCATTAGCCGCCAGTTGCGCGCCTGCACCCGCGAACTGCCGATACGCTCGTCCCAGTCCTGCGCGGCGCGGGCATAGGGGCTGAGCACCGGCGCGACGCTGCCATAGTCGGTGCGGCCGCGCTTGAAGGCGCTAAGCATGGCGGTTCTCTCCCTCGCGGCGAGACACAGTTTCTGTGGCAAGTGGCCAAAGCATTGGTCCAGTGTCAGGCATCGTCATCGTCCTTCAAATCGGCGTGGAGACCGGGGCCGCGCTGGCGGGCCGCGGCCGCGCCGGCTGTCTGGGCCCCACCGACCAGCGTCATGCCGGCAGCGCGGGCACGGGCGCGGGCAACGGTTGTTGCTGGCGATGGCGCGCTGCTCTGCGCACCGCCACCTCGGCCGCTGTCGGCGTTGGCTGCGACGTAGCGCGCGCCGCCGGGACGCCAGGCATTGGTGGCGGCGCTGCCCGACTGCATTTCGGAAGCATAGGTGTCGCCGGCGGCGACGGCGCGCTGCATGAGGCTCGCGCCCGAAGCCTGGCCAGTTGCCGCCCCGGCGGCGGCCTGCGCTGCGGCCGCTCGATTCGCGACGGCGGCCGGCGCGCCGAGCGCAGCGCGGCCCGCGAGATAGGCGCCGCCCGCGGCTGCGGCGATGCCGGCAGTGCCCGCAAGTGCCGCACCTGCGCCAAGCTGAGGACCACCGGTCACCAGTGCCGCGGCAATCGAAGGCACGGTAAGTGACAGCATCGTGAGAACAGCTGCGGCGATGAAGATCGAGATGGCGCTTTCGATCGAGGGTGTTGCCGACAGGGTCAGCGTCTGGAAGGTCTTCGACCCCACCGACACGATGAGGACAATGGTCAACACCTTCAGGCCAGACGAGGCTACGTAGCCCAAGGCTCGCTCGGACAGGAAGCTTGTTTGCCGGACGATCCCGAACGGGATCAGCACGAACGCCGCCAGGGTGACGAGCCGGAACTCAATGATGACCACAAAGACCTGGACAGCGAGGATGACGAACGAAAGCACGACACCGACCGCCGCCAGCGCAAGCATCAGGATGATTCCGATGTTCTCGAAGAAGGCTACCGGCCCGCTCAGTTCCTTGATCTGGATCGTCATGTCGGTGACGAGCTTCATGCCCATGTAAATCAGGTCTGACGGCGAGCTCAGGAATGTGTCGACCCCTACTCCAGCGCCGGCCCCGCCGGCTTTCAATCCAAGCTGCGCAAAGCCGAGTACGATGGTCTTGGTTAGGCCCTGCCAATCGGCCAGCAGCCATGCGAAGAATCCGATCAGCAACGTCTTACGGATCAATGCCGCGGTGATGTTCTGGTTTTCGTCGAGCATCCAGAAGATTGCCGTCGCTGAGATCGACAGCACGATGAGAATGGCAAAGACGCTGGTGACGTCGCCGTTGATGAGACCGAACCCGCTGTCGATCGCGTCGAGGTATGCCTTCAAAAACAGGTCTATGACGTTGTAATCGGCGGGCATCTTACGGGTCCTCGTTAGTATCTCACCATTTTCTGGCGACGCGATCCGATCGCTTTGACATCCGGGTTGCGTCGGCCTGCGTCTGCACGGACTTCATTTTGGTGATGGCTGTTTCAGCGGATTCGCATTCGGCCCCTCGCGCTTCGCCGGCCTTGCAGTTCGCCGCCACCTTGGCGGCGTCCTCGGGGTGCGCCTCGAAGTAAGAAGTGCTGCGAGCCGGCGGACTGCACGAAGCCATAGCCATGGCAGCGGCAAGAGCAGCCGCCGCCGGCAATCGACGATAGGCGGGCTTCGTTACCATGGCCGATTAACCTGGTTGGTGCGGGTGGATGTTTGTGCCGCCTGCTGCTGCAGGTTGACGGACGCCGCGTGGATGCCGGCTCGCTCAGCTTCCATCGTCTGCATTGCCCGCATCTGCGTCATCAGCAGAGTTTGGAGGCCTGTCAGCTGCGTCGACAGCGCTGCAAGAAGCTGATTTGTGGCCTGGATGGCTGCGGTCTGCCCGGCAGCGCCCTGCGATGCCGCGACGGCGCCCGACACCGTCGATTGCGTCGTCGTCTGGCTCGCGAAGATGGCGTTCTGCGCTTCCATCGCTTCGCGGCGCGTGTCGCGCGAACGGGCGGTCCAGTCGTTCTGTTGCGCCAGGATCTGGGCATAGTTCATGCCCGCGAAGTTCTGCGGGTAGACAGTGTTAAGCTGGCTGGTCAGCAGCTTGGCATTGTAGCCGATACCGCTGGCGCTCTGCATGACCGCAGTGGCGTCGTTGAATATGCCCGCCAATTCCGGCGAGATGTCCGTCCCTAGGTGCTGGAGCATCTGGGATTGGCTCGAGAGCTGCGCCTTCAGCTGCAACAGCTGGTCGCTCTGGATCTTCACTTGCTGGATCATCTGGGCGATACCCTTGATGTCGATGACCGGCAGCGCCGCGGCAGCAGGCTGTGGCGCGGCCAGGACGATCGCCAGCGCGATCGCCGATGCATGGATCTTACGGTTCATTCGAGGTCTCCCACGGTTCGGGTTGCTCCTCGCGCCGAAAGTCCCGGCCGAGAAACTGGTAGGCGATGACGATCGCCACGACGCCAAAGGCGCCGATGAACAGTGGCAACGGCACGCGCGCCAGGGCGCCAGCGACGAACGCCAGCCAGAACGGCGCCACACAGGCCAGAAGCGCAATGCGCTGCTGGCGCTGGCTTGCCGCCGCCCATTGCCGGAAGCGCGCGACGATCATGCGGCTGCCGCCTGCATGGCCGGAGCGGTGCCCGCACCGGTCTGGCGCAGGAACTCGGCGACCTCGGGCAGCCCCTTGGCGGCAAAGAACAGCGCCCGAAAATCTTCGCCGTCCTGCGCCTGAAGTTCGTCCATCATCAGGTGGTCGGCCGGCGAACCCGAGCCGACCGCCGCAAGCGCCACCGGGCCAAGGCCAAGCTCGAACAGCCGGTTGCCGGCACGCGACTGGTAGTAATATTCGCGCTTGGCGCTGCCGCGGGCGATGATGCTGACCTGCTGCTCGTTGAGCCCGAACTGGTCGTAGAGCGCCGCCAGTTGCGGCGTCTGCGCGTCGGGATTGGGCAGGAACACCCGGGTCGGGCAGCTTTCGATCAGCGCCGGCGCGATCGTCGACGACATGACGTCGGCAAGACTCTGGGTGGCAAAGACAACGCCAACGTTGCGTTTTCTGAGCGTCTTCAACCATTCGCGGATGCGGGCGGCAAAGCTCCCATGGTCGAGGAACAGCCAGGCCTCGTCGAGAATGACCAAAGTCGGCCGCCCGTCGAAGCGGCGCTCGAGGGTGCGGAACAGATAGGTAAGGACCGGCGCCAGCGCCGCCTTATTCTCCATGAGCGCGCCCATCTCGAAGGTCTGCCAATGGCTCCGCTCGGCAACGCCCTCGACGGCATCGAGCAGATAGCCGTGCGGGCCGGCGAGCGTGTAGGGCAGCAGCGCACCCTTGACCGCCTGGTCCTGAATAGTGGCGACCAGCAGGGTCAGCGTGCGCTGGTCGCGCGGGCCGGCTTTCAGGTTGCACAGTGCGGTCCAGATCTCGTCCTTAATCCGCGGCGTGACGGTGACGCCTTCGGCAGCAACAATGTCGAGCAGCCATTCCTGCGACCAAGCCATCGCCTCGGCGCTGTCGAGATCGGCGAGCGGCTGAAACGCCAGCTCGGAGCGGTCGCCGCCAAGGAAATGGAAGCTGCCACCGGCGAGCAAGGTGGCGGCGCGCGACGACGCGCCCTTGTCGAACAGGAAGACCTGGGCTTGCGGGTAGCGCAGCCACTGCAGCGCGATGGTGTTGAGCAGCACCGACTTGCCGCTCCCCGTTGGGCCGACGATCATCGTGTGCGCGACATCGCCCTGGTGGAGGTCGAACCTGAACGGTGTTGTGCCGTCGGTGCGGGCGTGGAGCAGCGGTGGCTGGATGGCCGTGCCACCCCGCTTCCTCGCCTCATCGGTCAGGTGGGCGTTGAACGTCGGCCCTGACCAGTTGGCGCTGATCGGCAGCATGTCGCAAAGGTTGAGGCTGGTGACCAGCGGGCGCCGGACATCGGCATAGGCATGACCGGGCAGGCTGCCGAGCCAAGCCTCGACGCCGTTGGTGTCCTCGACGCGAGCGACAAAGCCGGCGCGGTTGATCGCGGCTTCGACCTCGCGAACCCGGGCTGCGAGCAGATCGGGATCGGCGTCCATCAAGGTGATCGTCGGCGTGAAATAGCCCATGCCGGCGCTGTCGCCTCCGAGCACGATCATCGCGGTCTCGGCATCGAGGGCCTTGGCGACCGCATCCGAATCCTCGAGCGGCGACGGCTCCTTGGTGATCGCCTCTTTCAGTAGCGTCGCAACGCCCTTCCGCTTGGCGAACCAGCGCTTGCGGATTGTCTCGACGGTAGCGCGGGCATCCTCCTTGTCGAGCGGCAGGAATCGACACACCCACCGGTACGGCAGCCCCAGCGCGTTGAGGCGATCGAGCATGCCCGGGGTCGATGTCGACGGGTAGGAGCGGACAGAAATCGTCCGGATGAACTGGTTGCCGAGCTTGGGCGACAGCCCGGCCTGGAAATCGTCGTCGGTCAGCAGCGAGTCGAGATAGACCGGCACGTCGGGGCAACTGACCAGGTGGCGCTTCGTCGAGATGCAGGCGTGCAGATATGACAGGGTCTCGTCATCGCTGAGCTCGTGGATTTCGGGCATGAAGCCGGCGAGGATGTCGCCGACCTGGCGCACCACCGACTGAAAGTCGCGCAGGGCGATGCGGTACATGCCGTCGGGCCCCTGCCCGCTCGGCGCGTTCTCGATCACCAGCGCGCTTGCACGGCCAATGTTCTGTTCGGGCGGCAGATAGGTGAAGGTCAGATAGTAGCGGCTCTCATAGTGCGAGCCCTCGGCCTCGAACGCAGCGCGCCGCTCCTCGTCGATCAGCTGCGACACCGGATCGGGGAACCGGCTGTCGGGATAGGCCAGCGCCGACGTCCGCCGCGCCTCGACATGCAGACACCAGCGCGATCCAAGCCGCCGCAAGGCATTGTTGAGCTGGGCCCGCGCCGAGATCAGGCTCGACTGCGTCGAGCTGGCAAGGTCCGGCCCGCGGAACGCCAGCGTCTTCTGAAACGCGCCGTCCTTGTTGAGCACCACACCCGGCCCGATCAGCGCTGCCCAGGGCAGGTGATCGATCAGGCGATCGGCGGTGCCGCGATACTCTCTGAGATTGAACATGGCTCAGGCATCCAGATACGGCTTTTGCCGAAGATGGCGGTTGAGCACCGCGAAGAAGTATGGGTCGCGTTTGGTCAGCGCATAGGCGACGAGATGCAGCCCGATGCCGACCGGCAGCCCCAGCCACCACACGCCAAGGCTCAGCGTCAGCACGGCGGCAAAGACGCCGTTCACGATGGCAAAGACCCGCGGCACGCCGCCGAACTGGATAGGCTCGGCGAGGCTGTTGTGAAACGGCACCTCGAAGCCGTCGATGGCGTGCCGGTCGGCCATGGTCAGAACCCCGCCCCGCCGGCAAACCCGAACAGTGGCAGGAAGAAGGTCGCGGCGCTGAACGCGATGGCGAGACCGAAGACGATGCCCATCATCCGGCGCAGCGTGCCGCCGCCGTCCGAGAACGCGAAGCCGAGGCCGGTCAGCACGATGGCGATAATGCCGGCAACTCGGGCAACCGGGCCGGTCAACGAGTCGGCGATCTGGGTCAGCGGCGCTTCCCACGGCATGCCAGCGCCTGCGGCGAGCGCCGGCGAGGCCAGCGCACAGAGCAGCGATGCCGCTGTCAGGCGAACGATCAAGGTATGACGAGCAATTCTCATGGCCTTCCTCCTCGATAAGGACCGTGTCGATCCGGGCTGTTTCAGTCTGAAGAAACTGTGCTAAATATCCTCAACATTATAATGTTTATAATACGACGCAGTTTGCGACACAAGCGTGTGTCGGGCATTCGATGAACATGGAGAAAAAGGACGTGCGCGTTACGCTCTTGATGAGCCCTGCGGACATCGACGCCCTCGATGCCTGGCGCGCCGACCGCCGCATCTGGTCGCGCTCGGAAGCAATCCGGTCGCTGATCATTTTGGGCATGGCGGCGCCCAACGATTCCGCGTCGCCGAAGCCCCGGAAATAGACCGGCCGCTTCGTGGACTGGCGACACACATTTTGTGTCATACGCATAAGCAACACTCCCCGTGAAACAGGGTAATACACTCATCCATTTGGCTTTTGCGGCCACCGGGCGCCGTTGATCCGGCCTCACCGGATGACCAAGGCTATGCTCGTCGAGTCAGAAATCCAGCATTTTCTTTGACGCAGCACCGCGAAATGCGGCGAGTTGAATCGCTGTTTACAGGCTATCAACTGTGCCACTGTTGAGACTGTTCATATTTCTACCAAGTAAGCAGTGACACTCCGCAAATGCGACACTGATTATCTGTTGGCAGTTCTTAAACTTTAGCAAATTCAGTGCGTCAGCTCGTCAAGATCGTAATTGTCATCCTTCCGACCGCGCATCCGCGCTACCGTCGCGACTCGCCTTCCCGCAACCGTTCGCTCGATGAAGATGATCAGGCTAATAGCCTGCGCGATGGCTCGATTAGGAATCTGCTGGGTCACCTCGCCGATCAGATCCTCGAGCCGCGCCAGGCCCTCCCGCGCACTGTTGGCGTGAAGCGTCGCCAAGCCGCCCGGGTGTCCAGTATTCCAGGCCTTTAGGATATCGAGCGCCGAGCCGTCGCGGACTTCGCCGATGACGATGCGGTCTGGCCGCAGTCGCATGGTGTCGCGCACGAGATCGGCCATCGTCACCGGCGGGTCGCCGCGCTTGGTCAGCAGCTCGACCTTGTCGGCCGCCGAGCATTGCAACTCTGCGGTATCCTCGAGAAGAAACACCCGGTCCTTGGCGAACGCCGGCTCCGCAAGGACCGCGTTGGCTAACGTCGTTTTGCCCGACCCTGTGCCGCCAACGATCAGCAGGTTTTCGCGGGCGATGACGGCGGCGCGGATCGCCTCGGCCTGTGCCTCAGACATGCTGCCGTTCTCGACATAGCTATCGAGCCCGAAGATGATCTCGGGGCGCTTGCGAATCGCAAAGGTCGGCGCGCTTACCACCGGCATGAACGCACCCTGGAAGCGCTCGCCGGTCTGCGGCAGCGTCGCGCTGACCCGCGGCCGATCGCGGGTGACGACCTCGCCGGCATGATCGGCCAAGAGGCGCAAGATTCGCTCGGCATCGGCGGGCGCCAGGCGCTCGCCGGTAAACGACCGCCCCTCCCCGATCCGATCAATCCAGATCTTGCCGTCGGGATTGACCATAACCTCGACCACCCGCTGGTCGGCAAGCGCCTCGGCGATCACCGGACCCATCGCCTGGCGGAGCGCAGTGGCCTTGCGGTCGATCGAGACGAGATTGGATTCCATTACGACCCCCCTGCACCGTCGTCATCGTCACCGGCTGCGGCAAACAGAAATCGGTCGGTCTCGGCCTGAGATGTTACAACACCCGTCGGCGCGTTGGACGTCGTTGGCCCTGCTACGGCCCGAACGCCGATCCAGTCGACAGGCGGACGCCCGGGCACGTCGAGTGTCTCCGGCGTCTGTTCGAACGCTGCCAGCTCGCCATGATGAAAATCCACCGCCATCTTCCGAAACACCGGATCTTCGAAATGCCGTATCTTGTCGGTGACGAACGGCTTGGCGCCGTTGACGAACACGAACTGCCGGTTCGCCGGCAGACCCCGGACGTCCTGTTCGGCGAGGATGAACCGTTCCTGTTCGGCGAGCGATGTGCTGCGATGGCCCTTGTCGAGCAGTGTACGGGGATCGCTGTAGCTCGGGCGATACTCGAGCGACCGCCCTGCCCGCTTGATGACCCGCTCGATCGAGCCCGGCTCGCTGGTCGCGAACGCCACGGTGATGTGCATGTTGTCGAATATTGCGCTGTGGACACCGTAGCGGGCGAAGACGTCGCTGAAGCTCTGGCAGAACAGCTGGGCGGTGATGCCATAGCCGGCCATTTCGCCGAGGGCATTCTCGAGGAACGGCAGCGCCCCGAGTTTCGGAAACTCGTCGAGCATTAGCAGCAGGCGGTGGCGCTTGGCGCGGCCGCGGCTGTCGCGGTCGATATTCTCCATGAGGCTGTTGATTGACTGGCGCAGCATGACGCGGACGAGGAACGCCAGACGGTCGGCGTGCGCCTGCGGTGTCGTCAGGTAGAAGCTGACCGGATTCTTCGAGCAGACAAGGTCGCCAATGGCGAAGTCAGACCAGCTGGTGGCTTGTGCCACCTGCGGGTCGGCGAACAGCGCCAGCGCCGCCTGTGCGGTCGCCAGCACCCCGGAACGCACCCGGTCCTCCATGTTGGCGAATGCCGTTGCGCCAAGGCGGATTTCAGGATGGATCTCGGCGATGTGCTCGCCGGCCGCGTCGCGAGCCAGCCCGTCGGGCTGGGAAGGGTCCGGCCGCCAGCGGTGCCGGGTCGACAGCATCGCGTCGAGCGTCGGCTTGATGTCGAGGAGCAGCGTCCGGACATGCGCCAGCGTCTTGTCGCGATCCTCGGCGGTGTAGAGCACGTGGAGGATGACGCCGACGAAGAACTGGGCGGCCGACTGGTCCCAGAAACTGAGGTTGCCGGCCTTGGTGCCTTCGGGGTCGACTAGGATGTTGACGATATTCTGGATGTCGGCGATCTCGCTCGGGCCCTTGCGCACCTCGAACAGCGGGTTCCAGCGCGCCGTGTTCGGATCGGTCGGCGCGAAGTAAAAGCAGTGGCTGAACTTGCCGCGATGGTCGGCGGTGATGTGCCAGATTTCACCCTTGCGGTCGTAGACGAACAGGCTGTCGGGCCAGCTCAGAGCGGTCGGGATGACGTGGCCGACGCCCTTGCCCGATCGCGATGCACCGATGACAATGCTGTGCTCGATGCCGCGATAGGTCAGGCGCTTGCCGCCGGCGCTGCCGATGACGCGACCGACCGGTCGCTGCTTGGCATCGATCAGCCCGGCGGCGTCGAGGTCGGCCTCGTCGCCCCAGGCGTCTTCGCCGAACTTCGCTGAACGCCGCTGGCGTTTGCGGGAGAAACCGATCGCCATCAACGCCGGCAGCGCGAAGCTGCCGAACGCCAGCGCCTCGGCCGACGCGAACCTTTTCGGATAACGCTCCCCCCAGGTTTGCGACCAGGAGATGATCGACCACGGCGCATAGATTCGGTGGCGCCCAAGATCGGCGATGCCGTCGCCGAATGCATGCGGATACCCCATGCTGTGCGCGACGCTCTGGGTTCCGGCGGACAGCGCCAGCGCCGCCAGGGCGACCCCGGCGGCCAGCATCAAGGACGTGTTGCGCTTGCGGACCATTGCCGACCTGCCTGTTTCGGCTTGCGGTCGCACAGGATCAACGCTTTGGATTCGTGCTGCAATCCCTTCTGTGCCCGCTTCGGTCCGATTTGCGACGACCTGAGTTGGAGGCGATCAACTTGATTTGCCGGCGGTTCGGCGAGACTACCGCCCCATCCCCCTGCCCCGGTCGCGCGACGCGACTGCCTCCATGGCCTGCTGGCGCCGTGCCGGCGCAAAACCGCCGAGCAGCTGCATCAACTGGTTGTCGACAGCTCGGATCAGCTGAGTCGGATTGGCCGGCGCGACCGGTCTCGCCACCGCCGCTACCCCAAGCTCGTGCGCGACTGCCGCCTTGACCCGCACCTTGCCGACCACCTCGATCCGTTTGTCGAGCCGCGCGATCTTGCGGTCGAGGGTGCGCGCCATGGTCCGTGCCGGCTGCGCCGCTGCCAGCGACCGGTCGACTTTGTCGAGAACATAGGCTTGGCCGGCGGCCGATCGCAGCCATTGTTCGCGCACCTGGACCCCGAGTCGGGCCCGCTTCAGCTCGGCCTTGGCGCGATCGAGGGCATGAACTTCCTTGATCTTGGCCCATACTGCCCGCGCCGGGTTGGCAATGAAGCTGGAAAGGCTGGTACGCTTCGCGCCGATCGCTGCGACCCGGTCCTCGGTGCGCTTCAGCCGGTGCATTGCTGCCGCGCGTTCGCGTAGTGCCGGACCCAGAATTTCCGACCTTACCTCGCTCGCCTTGACGACCTTCGGCATCGCTATTGCCGCACGCTCGGCCTGCCATGTGGCCCGCACCCTGACCATGTCGCCCTGCAACGCCTTCAGCTCGTCGGCGAGCCCTTGCGGGCTGGTCGGAACATGGTCGCCGGCCGCTGTCCGCGCGTCGTCAGCCCCACGAATTGTGCGCGATGCCGACGCCCGCCGGTCATTGTCGGCGGCCACCGCCCGGTTGATGTCGCCGCGGTCGCTGCGCTCGCCCTTGCGCTCGATGGCGCTGGCCTTTGGCCCCAGATGCACCGTCGCCTCGCGGTCGATGAAGCGGTCGGCAAGGCTTAGATGCGTGACCGTCGGCGCATCGTCGCCAAGCGCCTGAGCCAGGTGCCAGTTCTGGATATCGGCCCATGACGCTCGCCATTCCTGCAGCGTCTCGCGGCTGTTCCAGTCGCGGATCTTGGCGCCGAACTCGTCACCCTCGAGCCCGCGTGTCGTCAGCAGGATATGCGCGTGAAAGTTGCGATCGTCGCCATGCGCGTCGGGCGTGTGCATTGCCACATCGGCGATCATGCCCTTGGCTGTGAAGTTGGTCTCGACAAACTCGCGCAGCAGCGCCTGGCGCTGCGCAAAGTCGAGCTCGTGCGGCAGCGACACCTGCACCTCGCGCGCCACCTGGGCGTCGCTGCGGCGCTCGGCCGCTTCGACGGCGTTCCACAACGTCGAACGATCGGCAAAGCGCTCTGGCGCGCCCGCTGGCAGCATGATCTCGCTGTGCTCGACCCCGCCCCGCCGCGTGTAGTCGAAGGCCATCTCGAGGCGACGGTCGATCAGTCGTTCGCCGGCACGATAAGCAGCAGCCGCAACGGCGCTGCGGCCGTCCGACCGCTTCACCACCTGTGCCGACAACCGGTACTGCGCCACGCCACACTCCCCTGCCCTTCGGCGCCGCAAGACGCCGGGATCGCTAAGGGGCTCGCCCCTTGGCTCGGTCAGTCCCCCGGGACTGGGTCGACGGGGTGTGGGGGCCACCCCGCCGCAGCACATCGCAGGGCGATGTATAAGTGCGCCATTGCATGGTGCTGTTACCATTCCTGAATCTTTTGCTGCTACCCGTCAACATCCTCGAAGCACTGGAATCGCTCCGTTTATCGCAACCGCCTTCGACAAATCGGGAGAGCCCGGCAATGTCCCAACCACCGCCATTTCGCTTGCCGCCGATTGCCGATCTCGAACGCGCCGGGGAAGTCGACAGGGCGCGCGCGGCCCGGCTCGAAGCATTGGCCGTCGCCACCATGCGTCGACGTCATACCCGTGCTCGCATCGTCCTTGGCGGTGCTCTGATCGCCGAACTTCGCGATGCGCCCGATGACCTGCTCGCGCGCCGTTTGGTCGCCATCGTCGCCGATCACGTCTGGCGGGCCCGCGATCGCCGCGACATCCTTAGCCAGCTCGGCTTTCTCGATCCGGTGCTGCTCGATGATCTGGGTGGCGGCAAGGAAGATTCAGCAACCGGCTCGTCGCCCGTAGATCGTCAGCCCCTGGCTGCGCCTTCGACCGTCGGTGAACTTCCCGACTTCGAGGCGATGGTGGCCGCAACGCTCGCCGGCAAACAAGGCTGAGTCGTCCGCGATTGCTAGCTCTCGAAAAGGCGCTTCAGATTTCGGGCGCTATGAAGGACGCGACCCACCTGTATCTCTTCGTCCACCTCGGCAAAAAAGATCAGATAGTTGCGATGCCTGGCAACCCGCAGACCCGGTCGAAGATCATCGCGTACCGGAAAGCGTTTCGGGCGTTCGGCGATGCTGGCGATCACCGCCACGATCTCATCAACGAAGCTGGCCGCCCGTTCGCGATTGTCGGTCGCGATATAGTCGCCGATCTCGATCAGGTCTTCGCGCGCAGCTGGCAGAATGACGGTCCGCATGCTGTCACGCCTGCGGTGCGTAGCGCGCCTTCAACTCGGCAAAGACATCTTCCGCAGGGATCCCCTGCCCGCTGTCGAACCCCGCCTTGATGGCGGCGCGTAGGGCTGTCAGGTCGCGCAATTCTTCGTCTCGGCTGCGATGCCATTCGCGCAGCGCTTCCCGTATAACCTCGCTGGTCGACGCGTATTCGCCGGCCTCGACGGTTTTCCGAACGACCGCAGCGAGCTCGGCGGGCATCGTGATGGTCATGCGTTCGACGGTTGACATGAGTCGCTCCTCGTTCGTGCATACTTTATCACACTGCAACTGCGTTCGCTACGGGCCACGCACCCTCCCCCATAGTTCGTCGAGCATCACCTCGAGCGCCCTGGCCATGGAGACTACGTCCGACCGCCTCACCGACAGTGCCGCGCCCCGGTCACCCGGGACGCGGCCGCCTTGCCGCTAGCGCGACCAGATGAGGTTGAAGCTGTCGCCGCTGTCGTCGGCCTCGACCAGTGAGGCGAAGATCGGAGCAGGAAGGCTCGGATCGTCGATCTTGACCGAGAGATAGTCGCGGTCGGCCTTCGAGGTCTTCTTCCACGCCGCGCCGAACTCGGTCGGTCCGGCGAAGATGCGATAGTCAGGCGCGCGCTCGCTGTCCTTGTCGGCCGCCTGGATCTTGGCCTTGACGTTGAGGGTGAGCGTCTTGACCGAACCGACGAAGTCCGTGCCCGACTTGGTAAAGGTACCGATGGTGGCCATTGTCTGTCTCCTGTGTCGATCGAGCCCGCTCCATTGCGCCTCGATGGCTATCGTCGGCCGGAGGCGACCACCGCCGCAGCCGTAGGCCCGCAGCAACGCGGAGGACGGCGGGACGCAAGTTTCTTGGTGCGCGAGGAATGGCGGACGTAGGCCGCCAGGGGAAGAAAGTTGCAGGCGCGGAGTTGCGGCCAGGGGGTCGAGGCGAAGCCGTCCTCCTGCCAGATCGGCCATTGAAAGGCGGCATGGGTGCGGGCGCCGACGCAGGTGACGCCACGCCACGGCCCTCCATTGCCAAACAATCAGGCGACTACGTGCTCGGCTGAACCCGATCGGCGTCTTGGCAACCGCGACCGACAAGGACAGCGAGGAACCCCTGCCCTCCCCTGCCGGCGCTTATTGGGACGCGAATTGGAAGATGCCCTCGAAGGCCAGCGCTATCGCGGGGCAGGACTGGTCTGGCCATTCGCCAGCACGAACATGCCACTGACGGGTGCTGTGACGATCCGAGGCGATTCTTCCGGCTCAGGTGACGCTGGCGGTGCCGGGGTTTGCGTCGGGTGTAGCGGGGCAGCGGCGCTGGCGCTCTCGGCAGGTTCCGGCCCGGGTTCTGGCGTGTCGAACGCCGCGACCGAGCCGCCGGCGAAAATGGACCCGCCCGCATCGATCCAGGCATCGGTGACGCTACTGTCGGAGGCTCGACGCCGAGGCCCCTGCCCCGCGCGGTTGTCGGCATAGAAACTGTGGTCACCGATGACCGCGATTGGCCGCTGGCCACCGAAGTTGGTCAGCCCGCGCGATACCTGTCCAGCGCGTTCGCGCTGCGCGACAACCGCGGCGTTCTGGAAATACATCGCGCCGCCGGTGCGGTCCGGCAGCGTCCCCGCCAGCGCTGCATCGATGATAGCCTCTATCCGCAGCCGCGCCATGCTAGACAAGGTTGGCAATGCTCGCCAGTTGCCGCCGGCGCGCCAAACTGGCTCGAACTGCCGCGGCGCATTGAGCACGGCGTCGATGCTGGCACCGAAGCGCCCGGAACCTAGCCGGTTGATGATCGTGTAGATGACTGCAGCGAGACCCGCGTCGCTTTGGTTGGCCGCTTCGGCCCAAGCCACGCGGGCAATGGCTTCACGATCGATGGGCCCTGCTATCAGGCGCTTGGCAGCTGCCGCGTTACTTGCGGCACTGGCGAGGACGGCTACGCAATTTGTACCGGTCGGCACCGCGGTCGGCGCCGCATCGTGGCGGATTATGAGGCTGCACAGAGCAGCAAGGGTCAAGGCGTCCATCTGGCGGCCTCCTGGGGGCGCTACAGCGCCGTTCGGGTCCATAGTGGTCGGAAGGTGCCGATGACCTCCGATTGCGCCACAGGGCCATAATAGCGGCTGTCGAAGCTGTTCGGAATCCGGTTCGAGAACACGAAATACTCGTCTCGTCGCAGAACCCGGCAGTCCCGCCATTGCGGGAGCGCCCTGCCCTGCCTGTCGGCCGTGGCAATCGGTGCCACGACGCGACCGTTGATTTTGAGCTGGTCGCCCGTGCAGACTTGATCGCCGGCCGCCGCGATAACTGGTTTGATGATCGCGCCGCGGACGACGTACGGGATGTGCGCCGTTGCATAGGCACGCCCAGGGCCTGGCACGCGGAAAGCGATGATGCGGCCCTTCGCCGGTGGCGCTGCTGCTCGCAGGTAATAGCCGATCGGCATGCTTGGCGATGGATTGTAGAAGACCAATGGGGCCGGTAGCGCCGATGCGAGGATCGCCCAGACGGCTGCCATCACCATCCATGGCGAGAGCCGCCCAAGCCGCTGCAGAGGTGTATCTGGCCCTGCAGAGGCGTACGAAACACTCGGGTGCTTGGTCACGGTTTTCACGGCCGCTCTCTTCTCATCCAAACTCAAATGATAATCGCATTGGGTTAGATATTTATGAGAGAGGTTATAGAGTTACGGCGGCGGTCGAGAGCTCTAAGTCGATAGATTCGCAAAATGAATCCGCAGGCGCTGTTCCTGAAGTGTCGACGGATCGTTCCCGGAGTATCGGTCCCGACGTTCCCGATGTGTCGCCTTGTCGTTCCCGGAGTGTCGTTGCCTGTTCCTGAAGTGTCGACTGTCAGCTGTGGATGACGCCGCAGCAATTTTCGAATGCCAGCCAAGGCGCTGAAATAGAGTCATCTTTCCGTGGGTTGGCGGCCATTCGCCCATTGCGTGTCGCGAGAACAATATTCTCGCTTCGGCCGTGATCGACCGAGAAGTCGACACTTCGGGAACGCGGACCGCCGCTAGCCGCGCAGCTGGTGGCGGTTGCGCTCATGGTATCGCTTCACGAACCCCTCAAAGGCGCGCGCGTAGTCATGCGGCATGCGGCTCGGGTCCATCGCGATCCAGGCGTCGAACTCGGCGCGCAAGTTGTCCTGGTCCCATCCCGGATAGCGCGCACCGATACCGGCCAGCAATTCGCCCAGCGGGAGCGCTTCGCCACCGCGCTCAGATTGCCCTTGCGGACGCCGCCCTAACGCTGGACGATCTGGAGACGGAGCAGGCACCGTCGGGCGCGCTTGTGCTGGTGCAATCGGCCGCTCGGCGCCCTCGAGTTTCCCCGGGGAAACATTGACGGTTCGGACGCCATTCTCCTCGCGTCGACGCATCCGCAAGCTCGGCTCACCTTTTCCCTCTTCGACCGACAGGGCGTAGCCCGGCAACTGGTCAGCGCGCGCAATCGCGATCAGCTCGAACTTGAAGCGCCGGTAGGGGCCTTCGGCGCCTGACTTTTCGAACAGGGTCGGAAAGGAGATCGCAAAGCCGCCCTCTCCTGCCCCGCCGGCATGTTTGCGCGCGACCCGGTAAAGCCAGCGTTCCCGGCCACCTGATATATCAAAATAGGCCCTGTCGATCGCCAGGACGCCACCGTCCATCAAAAGGCCGTCGTGGAACCATTTGGCCAACGTCACCGACATGCCGCGTGCCCGCTCCGTCTTGGGATCGACGCGATGTTCCCAGCTGTCGATCCAACTGAACGTCGCCTCGCGGCGGTTGCTCGGAGCCCGGATATTGGTCTTCACTGTCGTCGATTGCAGGCGGTCGAGTGATTGAGTCAGCAACTGGTAGGCACGGCCGGTGGTCTGCCGCCCGATGACCTTCAGCAGGTCATACGGCATGAAGTGCAATGTCTGCGGGATGTCGTTGATGCCGCGTCGGCGCATGTCGCTAACGACACTTGCGAAAAAGATCAGGATGTCGGCGTCCCAGATCGTCGCCATCCCATAGAGGGGGTTGGCCGAGACATGGACCCAGACCTTGGCGTCCGGCGACCTGTATTCGATCGGCTTGATCCGCTTTGATTTGGCTAGGCTAAAAAATGGCCGCTCCATCGTCTCCCGCTGGTCGCGGAGAGATAGATCGGCGAGGTAGGGCAGGAACAGATCGAACTGACCGTCGCTGCCGCTCACCGGCGATGTTTCCCCGGGGAAACTCGAGGTCGATTCCCCCAAAGTTTCCCCGGGGAAACTCACGGGCGTGTTTCGTCCATGGCAGCGATCAGGCCCTCGACCAGCGCGGCCCGGTCAACCCCGGCGCCGAGGTCGATGCGCAGTGTCAGGACCCGCCCGCGCCGGCCCTGCAAAGTTAGCGCCGCGCGACCATCGGCGGCACTGACCAGCACGGCCTCACCTTTACTGCCCACGCGCGTCAGACCGGCCGCCAGCAGGCGCCGAAGCACTGTCGGGCCGTCGATCGGCGGCAATTCGGCCTTGCTCGCCTTTTGCTGCTCGCTGGCAATAGTCTTGGCCTCCGCAACCAATGCCGCCGCTTCTGGCCCCGTGGCTTTGACGGCAAGCTCATAGCCGCCACGAACCGGGATAGCAGCTGGGTCGGGAAATGCGGCGACGATCTCGTCGGGAAGTGTTGCCATCGTCAGCAGCTTCGACAACCAGCCTTTCGATAGCTTCAATCGCTCCGCCATTCGGCTCTGGATGCCGCCATAGTGCGCGCCCAGCGCCCAACGGTAATTGCGGGCCCGCTCGAGATCTGAGAGATCGGCGCGGGCACGGTTTTCGATATCGGCGAGACGGAATGCGGCCTCGTCGTCGAGGTCAACGACCTGCGCGACGAACAACATATCGGGGTAGCTGTGCGCCCGGAGCCAGCTAACCGACCAATGGCGCCTGGTGCCGGCCAATACCTCGAACTCGGCTTCCGGATCGTCTTTCAGCCTGCGCACCACCGCGGGCACTTTTTGGCCGCCTTCGGCGACCAGGCTATCGATAAGGTCTCGGCACCGCGCTTCCGAAAGCTCGGCATAGGCACGGCCATTGCCGGGCCAGATTCGGCACCGCGCCGGGTCTAGCCGCAATTCGGTGACCTGGCGGACTTCGCCTGATGCCATTCGCGACAGGGCCGATTCGCGTTCGAGAAGTGGTGACCGCCGAACGCGGGCAGGGGAGGGGGCCTCGTCGTCATCGGCCAGCAGTCCGGCGAGATAGTCGCCTTGTTTACGCGACATCGGCGAGCTCCTCGGCAACCGCCGCACGATGCCACCCGCGGCGCATCAATTGCTCGACTTGGCCGAGCGCTTCTTCGAGATTCTGCTTGCAGCGCTTGTGCGTCCGCGCCGTACCGATTGGCTTGTCGAGTTCGAACACAGTCATCATGCGCAGCGAAGCATGGCTGATTTCTGCAGAATCGAGCACAGCAACCGGCAGCAGGGCGGGCCCGAAAGCTTCTTCCATGATACGGATGACCATGGATTCGGACGGGTTGCTGGTATCGTGCCGCGAGCACAGAAGCCGCACGAACCGGTAGTCGACATCGATGCCGGCTTGTCCGAGTTGCGCCAGAACCTGGTCCATCATGCTGAGGAACTGAACCGTCGAGCAGAAGTCAGGCGTCGTTGCTGCGAGCGGCACCAGCAACGCGTTGGCGGCCTGCATGACCGCAAGGCTAATCGTACCAAGCGCCGGTGGTGGGTCGAGAATAACGACGTCATAACTGCGTGCAAGGTCGGCAAGTCCTTGTTTCAACTTGCGAAAGCGAGCCGCCAAAACGCTTTGTCCCGAGCTGGCTGCTGCGGCCAGTTCGTATTCGACATCGAATAGCTCGAGGCATGAAGGAATCAGGTCGACATTGGGCCAAGGTGTCGGCTGTACAGCGTAGAGCAGGTCGGCCTGGGTCGCGTCGATCGACAGGTAAGGATAGAGCGTCTGCTCGCGCTCGACGTCGAAGTGGGGGTTAAAGCCGAACAGCGTGGTTGTAGTCGCCTGGCTGTCACAATCGACAACGAGCACGCGATAACCTTGGATCGCAAGGTAGTGGGCAAGGTGGGTAGTGACTGTCGACTTGCCGACGCCGCCTTTGAAGTTCTGAACGGCGATGATCGCAGGCTCGTCGGTTTCGGCACGGCGGGGCGATACGCCGAGCCGCTCGCGCATGCGCAACATGTCGGCGACATCGTAGCCGAGTCGGCGGCCGCCTTCGTCGAACGATGGTGACGGCAAACGCCCGTCTTCTTCGGCTTGGCGGATACGGTTCGTCGAGCAGCCGAGCATGGTCGCCATCTCGGCGATGCCGAATCGGAGGTGGAGGCCCTTGCGGCGCTCTGGTAGGAATGACTTCTTGCGAAGCCGCTCGATCATCCGTTCGCCGGCATCGGCCAACTGACCGACCATCTCGACCTCAGGTCTCGATATCGCGCTTTTTGCCACCGCAGCCCCCAACTGAACGACTTGTGCGCAGCAAAGCACGAAAAGGGTTCATATGGCAAGCTAGCCCAGGTTTGGACCAAGGCTAAAGCGTGTAAACGACAGCAGTGCTCAGCCGCCACCTCCTTTCCGGAAGTCGAACAGCGGAATCCCGTGCTTCCTCGCCTTGTCGGCGAGATTATCGACGATGCCGGTGCCAGGGAACACGATCAGCCCGATCGGCAGTGCCTCGAGCAACTGGTCGTTGCGCTTGAACGGCGCCGCCTGCTTGTGGCGGTTGAAATCGGGCTTGAACACGACCTGCGCGACCCGGCGCTTGTCGGCCCAGCAGGCAGCGATGCGCTCGGCGCCTTTGGGTGATCCGCCGTGGAGGAGGACCATGTCGGGATGCTTGGCATGGACCTTGTCGAGCACCGCCCAGATCGCCGCATGATCGTTGCTGTCATAGCCACCGGTAAATCCGATGCGTGTGCCGGCCGGCATCATCACCTGGGTTTCGGCGCGGCGCCGGGCGGCGACGAAGTCGCGGCTGTCGATCACGGCGGAGGTCAGCGCCTTGCGGTTTACGAGCGAGCCCGAACGCGGGTGCCAGTGCGAGCCGGTGTGGACCTCGAACAGTTCGGCGGCGTGGTCGCGCATGAACTCATAGGCGTTGCGGCGCTCGATCAGGGTCAGGCCCTGGGCGAGGAGGCGTTCGAGCTCGGTGGACAGGACCTCGGAGCCGTCCTGGTCGCGCTGGCTGTGCCGCTGTGCCTGTTCGTTGTCATCGAGCTCGCGCTCGACCCGGTCGACGGTGCGGTGGAACAGATTGACCATGGCCCAGAGCAGGTCGTCGAGATCGGGCTCGAGGCGGGTGTCGACCAGCGTGGCCACCAGCGCGTCGAAGATGTCGACCATGGCGCCGTGGACACGGGGTTCGTCGGGCAGGGGCCTTGGATCGGGCTCGTCGCTGAATGGCCGGTGGCCGAACAGCTGCAGCTCGGTGAGGAGGGATGCGGTCGGCGATTCGGCGGGGCTGTCTTCGAAGCGGTCGGTGGTCATGTCCTTCACTCCCTTGGGCGGTTGACCACGCGGGGCACGTGGCCTTCCCGGGCGCGCAAAGAGCGCGGGCAGGGGTGGCAGGCACCGCCGAGGGCGAAGCCCCGCGCGGCCGCAGCGTGAGCGAAGGACGGGAGCGGCCGGCTATTTTGCTTCGCGATGCAAAGGCAGGCTCAGCCTGCCGGCGGAAAATAGCCGGGCGGCGACCGTTGCCAGCCAGCCTTGGCTGCGCTCCCCGTCGCCCCCTCTCGGAAGGCCCTCCGCGCGTGGCTCTGGCCGGGCAGGGCAGGGGGCTCTGACCGCCGGACACGAAAAAAGGGCCCGCCGTCGCCGGCGGGCCCAGGTTCGATGCGTGCAGATGCTATTCGGCGGCGATCGCCACGCTGGCGTCGGGCTCGTCGCAGGTCGCTGCTTCGTCGTCGCCAGCGTCGCCATCGGGGTTATCGATGCCTTCTCCCTCGGGCGCTTGCGCACCGACATCGGCCGTCTCGGCGCCCTCGACCGGCTCGTCGCTGGCGCAGTCGGCGGCTTCAACCACCGGCGGCAGTTCGCGTCCCGGCGTGCGCAGCGGTTCGGGCAGCCAGTTGGAACCGGCGAGCAGGGTGGCGGCCTTTTCGGCCATCTCGCCCTTCTTGAGTCCGGTGATGCCATCGGCCGCCCGTTCGCCGCGAGCTTCGCGCACTGCGCCGACGATGCGCGCCTTGGTCACCCGGCCGAGGAACCCGTCGACCGTGGCCGTCCAACCGGCCGCTGCCATGTCGAGATCGACCATCTGCGCGACGAGGTCGGCGTGCGCCAGCGCCCGGGGTCGCCGGTTGTACGGCTCGATCACCGCATTGACCGACAGCGACACGCAATGCGCGAACAGCATCTGCGCCAGATGTGCCTCGAACCCGGCAAGGTGGTCCCACAGCGCGCCCGGGTCCTTGGGCAGCGATGCCTTCCACAGCTGGTGCCGTTCGCTTACCGCCTGTGCCACCTTGCTGTCGGTGAGCCCCGGCGCCTGAACGCTGAACCCGACGCTCTTGATGTCGAGGTCGAGGCAGCTGTCCGGCGCAAAGGTGAAGAACAGCTTCAGGCACAGCGCGTGGAGGGCCGTGAGGAACGCCACGTCGAAGTCGCTGCCAACGGCTTCGCGCAAGGCCAGCGTGCGATGCGCGGTAAGTTCGCTGACCAGGCGGTCGGGCAGGGGCTTGAGGCCCTCGTCCTCGTCGGGCTCGGTCTCCGGCGTGTGGCCCGTGCTGGGGCCGGCAGAAGGGTCGACAGGGCCGCTACGCGGCGTCTGGACGCCGTTGGCGGTGTCGGTGCCAGCATTGCCGGCGTTGCCGTTGTCCTCACCGTCCTCGCCACCCTGTGCCGGCTCCGCCACGGGCCGCTCGTCCTCGGGGCGCACATAGCCGCGCTGGACGAGCAACTCGCCACCCCGCCCGATGCTGATGAACACCCCGGCAATCGCGACGTCGTCCGGGGCGAACGCCAACGGCCGATCGTCGAACGCCTCCAGCGCAGCCTCGATCTCGCCGAGCCGGGCATCGATCTCGTCGGGCAGTTCGTCGACCTCGGCATATTCCGCTTCGAGCCGCTCATACTCGGCGCGAAGCGCGGCGGCCTCGGCTTCCTCGGCTTCGGTCGGCGGGACGGGCTCGCCGGCGATGTCGCGCAGGTTCCAGGTGTGGCCGTACGGAAACTCGACCGCGACCTCGAGCCACTTCCAGCCCTCGGCCCGGATCGTGGCGGCGGCAGCGTCGAGCTTTTCGGCAACGAGCCGCTCGACCAGCCCGACATCGGCGAGCCAGCCACCCTCGTCTCCCTGGAACAGGTCGCGCAGCACGACACCGCCGGCTTCGACATAGGCGTCGATACCGATGAACTGTGCCCTTTTGTCGGTGGCCCGGATCGAGCCTTCGGTCAGCATCCGCCGGATGGCGTGCGGCTCCCGGCTGTACGACCGGCTCACGGTCTCGAACACCTGTGCCTGACGCTCATGGTCGCCGTTGACGGTGAACGCCATGAGCTGGTCGAGAGTCAGGCCATCCTCGGCATAGACGTCAAGCAGCTTCGGGCTGACGCTCGCCAGCTTGAGGCGCTGCTTGACGACGGCCGGCGCGACGAAGAACGCCGCAGCGATCTCCTCCTCGGACTGGCCCTTCTCGCGAAGAGCAAGGAACGCGCGGAACTGGTCGAGCGGGTGCAGCGGCGCCCGCTGGACATTCTCGGCGAGGCTGTCCTCCTCGGCGACGCCATCCTCGCGGATGACGCACGGCACCGGCGCATTCTTCGCCAGGCGCTTCTGCTTGACCAGCAGCTCGAGCGCCCGGAACCGGCGGCCGCCGGCCGGGATCTCGAACATGCCGGTCTCCTGGCCATTTTCGTCGCGGACGGCGCGCACGGTGATGCTTTGCAACAGCGTGCGCCGGGCAATGTCCTCGGCCAGTTCCTCGATCGACACGCCGCACTCGATCCGACGCACGTTCGATGCCGCCAGCACCAGCTTGTCGAGCGGGATGTCGCGCGAGGCGCTGAGGGTGATCTTCTTCGTCATGGGACTTCTCCGTGACGGGCGGCCGGGAGCCTCTCTCTCGACCTCCAACCCGTCGCAGATCCTCCCGCCCTCCTCCTCCTCTCATCCTCCGTCGCCACGGGCCGGAGCGGGGCAGGGGAGGCAGAAGGTCCGGCAAAGGGGCACCGCCGAAGCCGGCGGTGCCGCGCATGGTCAGAGCAGGGCTGCCTCGTATTGCGACGGATCGGGAGGGGGTGCGTCCTCCGGTTCGGCCCGAAACCCGAGCAGGAAATCCGCCGCCTTCGACGCCGCCGAGGCGGCACGGACGATGGCGCGGTTGTCCTCGCGCAGCACCTTGAGCCAGCTGCCGATGTAATCGGCATGGCGCACCGTCGGCACGATGCCCAATGCCGCACAGCAGAACGCGGCGCACATCTCGGCAACAAGCTCCTCGCGGGCATAGGCCTGTGTTCCATGGCCGCCCGACAGGTCTCGGCCGAGCCGCGAGGCAGCGCCCGACCAATGGCCGAGCTCGTGCAGCGCGGTCCGGTGCCAATCGATCGGCGCATGGAATGCATCCGGGTGCGGCACCTGGATGAAGTCAGCGGCCGGTGCGTAATAGGCCTCGTTGCCACCGAGCCGGACATCGGCGCCCGATGCGCGGATCAGCGCCTCGACCTGCGGCAGCACCAGACCTTCGGGCAGGGCAGGGGGTGTCGTGGCGAGATTGCCCGGCAGGCCTTCGCACTGGTCGGTGTTGAACACCGTGAAGCGTTTCAGGAATGGGATGGCACGGGGATCGTCGCCGGTCTGGCTGCTGCGCTTGCGCTCATCGTCGGGGATGAAGCGATCGGCATAGACGACGGTGGTGCCGGTCTCGCCCTTGCGGACATTGCCGCCGAGCGACAGGGCCTGCCGGAACGTCAGCCAGAACTGTCCGGCAAAACCGCGGTTCGCGACCGCGCCCCACAGGATCAGGATGTTTATGCCGCTGTAGCAGCGGTCGGTGGCGGCGTTGCGCGGCAGCGCCAGCGGCGCCGCCACCTCGCTCGACGCCCACGGCCGGACCCAGGGCAGCGCGCCGGCCTCGAGCTCGGCGATGATGCGGTTGGTGATGTCGTCGTAAAGGTCGCCGCGCGACGCGGTTGCTCGGGTGGCAGGGGAGGAAGCTTTGGTCATGGCAGGTCTCCATGACGGGCCGGCGCGGAGCCTCTCTCCTCACCCTCAAACCCGTCACGGCGACAGCCGCCCCGCTCTCGCTCTCAACTGCCGGTCCTCAGGCGCACGTGTGAGACCTGTAACCGATGTTTCGCGGCGCTTGCCCGACTTGGGGAATTTCGTCGCGACCGACTGCCGGCGCTTTCCCAAGCCTCGATGTTCTGTCTATGTTCCGGCCATGGGCGACAACCGAGTCACGCGAATCTGGCCAACCTATGTGCAATCGGTCGGGCAGATGCGCGACCAGAAGGTGCGGGTGGCAGCGGTGTGCTCGAAGTGCCGGCAGTGGCAAAAGGTCGACCTCGATGCCATCATCATGCTGCGCGGTCGCAGCTTTTGCTTGATCGACCAGCGCGGGCCGTGCCGCATCTACCAGTGCGACGGCACGGCGTTCTTCATGTGGTCGACCGGCGACAGCACGCCGTATCGACCGTTGACCACCGACCGCGGCAATCATGCCCGCATGTTCGGCACCGGGCACGGGCGGGGGCAGGAGGAAGAACCGCCGCCTGACGATGAGCCGCCCGAGCCCTTGCCGCCGGCGCCGGCGGGGATTTCGCGGGAGGCCTGGGCCAAGGCCGACACCTACGAGCGCAAGCGGCTGCTGCGCCAGGCGCGAGGGTAGGGAGTTTGGTGGGGAAGTGGATCTCGCCGGCCTCGGCCGGCGAGATCAGGTCGGGCCCTCCCCGAACGAACGTGTCGTTAGCACGGATGGGCAGTGGCGCCGCTACAGTGAATCGACGTCGAACTCAGCGCGCTTCGGGGTAGCGGCCGGCGAACAGGTCTCCGAGGGCGCGGCGGTAGAACAGCGTCTTCCAGCGCTGGCGGCGATGCGCCGCCCGGTCATGGGCGAGGTGGCAGCGCTGGCACAGCGCGGCGAGGTTGTGGCCATCGTTGTTCCCGGGGTCCTGGTCGAGATGGGCGGTAGCGAGGACGACATAGGTCGAGGGCAGGGGCAGGGCGGCGAAGCCGGCCAAGGCCGGCTGCAGGACGGCGAGCCGGGCAGGGGAGGGCAGCGCCCGCGACCGCCGGCCCCGATGGTCGCGCCAGCCTTGCCGAGTCTCGTCCCACCACAGGCCACCGGGGCCGACGATCACCAGCTGTCGGTGCGGTCGTCGGCAGTGCTCGCAGCGGCCGCCGGCGCGATCGAAGCGGATGACCTGAGACAGCTCGCGCCAGTCGATCGGGTAGAACCAACGCTGGCTTGGGCGGATCGGCATGGTGATTCTATGAGTCATTTGGCATGAGAACAAAAGGGGTAAAATGCACTGAGAAGCGGAGCCTTGACGCAGCACCTCGGTCGAAGAAAGAGTGTGTCGATCAGGGCCCGCCATTGAGATTCAGAGCGTACGGATCTTTTGAGATCCGCGGCTCGGTGGTCTCCGCCCGGTCTGATCACGGGTGCAAGATGCTCGTCGACCGATCCGCTTACGTACGCGGTCGGTGCAGCTTCTTGATCTCATCCATGACCGATGCCGGTTGGCGCAGAAGCGCAGGGTCATTCAATCTGCCATCCCCGCCTTAGTGCCCGCGCCAGTCGGCCTAAGGCGTCGACGACCCTTGGCACTGCATACTTGTATGATGGGACACTGTAGCGGCGCCCAGGGGCCGTTATCGCGTTCACATGGGCGGCGAACTCAGCGAGGATCTCTTCACTACCGCGTCCAATTGCAACGCGATGACCTCGGCCGACACTTTCTGAATGCGCAGCCAGCCAACCATCAACAGCATCACTCGTTGGTACGTTCGTTAGGTGTAGTGTGACGTGATCGACCGAACGTACTTCAAGGAACATCGAGCAGAACCAGCCATAGACCTGGCCATCAGACGCTATATCGCTGTCCGTCCTGCCATCGACTATAAAACGATCTCCACGATCGATGTTTTTAATGCGTCGATCGGCAAAACTGCCATATTCATCTAACAGAGCACGCTTCAGTTGCTGGATCTGTGTGTCCGTCACGTTGTCTCCTGATGCCTCTGAGATTAAAGTCATACCAAAAGATGGGCTGTAGCCTATCCACACCAGTGGCCAATAATCTGTTCGCTGAAGAGCACGAGCAGATCAGCTGCCGGGCCTCAACACAAGAATCGATCGGCCCAATGCCTTCACAGGATACAGAAGGATCAGAATGTTGAACGTGGTGTCGAAAGCCTCCGCGACGCATTCATGAGTTTCGCCGTTCAGATCGGTCACGGTAAGTGTTCTGGGCCGGGTCATTTTCCGGCCGATTGGCACAATAGACCCCAGCAGGTGATCGGATGTAATTGCCACGTCATTCGGCACGCCAAACTCGCTACGGTATTTGGGAGACACCTCAATGCGCCTGACAGCCGCACGAAAGCCATGGCCGTCTACGAACTCAGCTGGCTCAAGCACATAGACAACGCACGCCCGCGGGTTTGTCCGAGCAAACTCCCGTACCGACGCATAAACCGATGAACCAAACTTCTTGGCAAGCTTCATCGGAGTTTTAATTTCAAAAGCGCAATCAGATGCTTGCTGCCGATAGACGTCGCCTTTGAACAAGGCGAACCGGGCAAAATTGTTGGCTTCGCGCTCAAACTGGTCAGCTATCTCGGGGGCCAGCGTTTGCTCGCAGTCTTGGAAAAAGCGAAACAACTTCTTGTGAGTTGGAATATCATGGTGACCTGCCTCATGTAATTTGAGGAATGTCTGCCGAGAAATATTCACGCTTTGATCAATATGGATCAAGCTTTCCTCTGCGTCGTACAGGCCCCACACCTTGGAAATGGCCGACTTGATTGTTGCCGCCGCCCCTTCCGCTTTGCCTTTCAGATATGCCAGGATGCTCGCTGGATCGAAGATGCTGTGGGGCGCGACTTTTACCTTTGCTGCTGACAGCAAGTCGTCGATAGGAACAGGGAATCGATCCCAAGCAGCAGCTTCGCTTAGCAGCCGGCTTGCGCGCTTCTCAATGATTGCCATGTCATGCAGCGACAGGCTGCTATCGTCAGGTTTCAACGCGGTCGCTTCCGATGACGCATAAATTCTAGATACTGCATCAGCTCAACTTCTTCCTCTGGCGTCAAGTTGTGCTCTGCAAAAGTTGCAATTCGGCCATGTCGCTCATTCTGCTCACGAAGGCCAGACTTTTGAATGAAGCCAGCCTTTTCCATCAGGCCTTCTAAACTGATTTCATAGATTTCCGCTAATGCATTGAGGATATTCGGCGAAGGTTGCTGAATCTGGTTGTTCTCGATTTGACTAAGATAGGCGTTGGAGACCTGCTTCCCCGATCTTTCCTCGACTGCCCGCAAACTGAGCCGTCGGTCTTTGCGTATTGATGCCAAGTACTGGCCCAAGGTCAAGTTGGGCTCGGTGGTTGGCTCGCCGACATCTTTGTCGTCTGCGGTTGCCATTGAACACTCCTTCAATCCACTGGAATCTCGAGACATTTAGCGCCACACCGCTTGGTATGTCAAGCGTGCTAAGAATCTGCTTGATATACCAAGCACGCTATGCGATATGGCTTCTCATCACCCGGGCGGTCCGGGCCTGGGCAAGGAGCCGAGAAGTGAGTGAAGAAGCCTATAAGGAAGCGGTCGACGCCGGCGAGGAAGCCGTGCTCGACGAGATCATCGACCTTGAAGAATTCGCCAAGCGCGGTGAGCGGCCCCCGTTGGCGAGGGGTTACCGCATTCGGGTGAATGGTGAACCCTATGTCATCCAGAAGCCCACGATTACGGGACGCGAGGTCCTTGTCTTGGCCGGCCTCGTTCCCCCCGAGGATTATACGCTGCGGATCAAGGCTGCCGGCGCGAAGCCTGAAAAGGTCGCTCTCGACGAGAAGGTCGATCTGCGTAAGCCGGGCGTCGAAAAATTCAAGGCGCTGCCGCGCGACCAGACGGAGGGCTGAGCGATGACGATGCGTCGTGATTTCGACCTGTCGGCGGATGATCAGCAGTTTCTTGACGATTATGGTCTTCCTTGGGAGACTGTGAGCGACGGGTCGCAGTGGGTGCTAGTGCATGGCTTCCCCTCACAACATGACGGCTACAATGAGTCGTCTGTGACCATCGCCATCCGGCTTGAAACGGGCTACCCGATCACGGCGCTCGACATGGTTTACGTGCTGCCGGCGCTTTCTAGGCGGGACGGGCTGCGGATAGGGGCGACTGACGCACCGCAGGTCATCGACGGCAAGGTGTATCAGCGCTGGTCACGGCACCGCACTAGCCACAACCCCTGGAGGCCGGGCCACGACGGCATCGGTACGCACATTTTCCTTATCGAAGACTGGTTCGCCCGAGAGTTCGAAAAATGCCCTGCCCGGTAACCCTTGCTTTCACGGGCGATCAGCACGCCCATCTACGAAGTCATCTCTTTCCCGGAGACGACTTGGAAGCAGTGGCGTTCCTGCTTTGCGGTATGCGAGACGGGGATCGCCGGCAGAGGTTAACCGTGCGTGAGATCCACGAAATCCCTTATGAACATTGCGTAAGGCGCACACCAACGTCCGTCACATGGTCGCCCGACTATATCGACACAATTCTTGAGCGGGCGGCAGCTGAGAGGTTGGCGGTCATCAAGGTACATAGTCATCCTAACGGATACGCTGCTTTTTCAGCTACCGATGATCGCAGTGACGCGCAGCTGCTGCCAATGATCCAGGGCTGGGTCGAGGGTGAGCTATCTCATGGCAGTGTGGTCATGCTTCCCAGCGGCCAAATGTTTGGGAGGGTGATGCGAGGCGGCGACCTAACCTCCATCGATTGCATCAGCGTGGCAGGAGACGATCTCCACTTCTGGTACGCCAACGCTGGTTCACTCGAATTGCCTAGCTTTGTCGCTTCCCATGCCCAAGCATTCGACGAAGGCACGATCGAGCGGCTGCAGCGCTTGTCAGTTGCAGTGATCGGCGCATCCGGTACTGGCGCGCCAACAATCGAGCAACTCATCCGCCTTGGCGTCGGTGAGATCGTATGCGTTGACGACGACGTGATGGAAGATCGCAACGTCAATCGCATCGTTAATTCGACCATGGCTGATGCTGTCGAAAAGCGTTCCAAAGTGGAAGTAGCAGCTGATGCTGCGGAACGCATCGGCCTTGGCACTAAGTTTATCGCGATCAAGCAGAACCTTTGGCATCCGGATGTGGTCCGGGCAGTGGCTCAATGCGATGTGGTGTTCGGGTGTATGGATACGGTCGATGGCCGCTTTCTGCTCAACCTCATCTCGACTTTCTACAACATACCATATTTCGACATTGGCATCAGGCTTGTCGCTTCCGATGGTGACATCAAGGAAGTCTGCGGGACGGTCAATTACATCCGCCCAGGTCGCTCAAGCCTTGTCAGTCGCGACCTGTTCAGCATCACTCAGGTTGCTGCCGCTGGTTTGGCCCGCAATGATCCAATGGCTCACGACCGGCAACTGAAAGACGGATACATCCGGGGCTTCCAAGGCCGACGACCTGCTGTGATAAGCGTCAACATGTTGGGGTCCTCGCTCGCTGTAAACGAGTTCCTTGCTCGGCTTCACCCATATCGTGAAGAGACAAACGGTAGCTATGCTTCGGTGACCTTCAGTCTCGCCAGCATGGAGATCATCTGCGACCCCGAGGAAGGCATCTGCTCTATCTTCAGTCGATCAGTGGGTATGGGGGATGTCCGTCCGTTGCTTCGAATGATGGAACTTGCCGATAAGCGTTCCACATGACAGCCATTGGAAAGATCATTAGGTCGTGGGCCAAGGCTGTTGTTGGCTGGTTTGATCCACCACACCGCACCGAAATTGTGCACGACCGCCTTCCGACTAAAATGCGTCGGCGGACCCTCTACATTGTCGAGGAGGATGGATTTCAAGAACAGGCTGCAATGCTCTGCCCGTGTAAATGCGGAAAGGTATTGCACATGAATTTGCTGCCAGACGAGCGACCCTGCTGGCAGGTCACAATGCATGAGGACGGAACTGCAACCCTATTCCCGTCAATTTGGAGGAAAAAGGACTGCAAATCTCATTTCTGGCTTCGACGGGGCAGAATCTACTGGTCCAAGGATCAGTAGGGTAGATACGTGCATGGCAGTCGTGACCCGCAACGGGGACGACTGCTACAGTGGCTGCTAAAGCCAGCCCTGCTGCAGCAGGGTGTTGTGCGCGAGCATGATTTGTCCCGAAGAGAACTGGCGCTTACGTTCCCCCCAAGCATGTACTCGGGCAACCAAGCCATCGCCGGCGCCTTCGCGTTGGGCAACCCAATGAACAGTCGCAAGCAGTTCAAGCCCAAAGGGCGTCTCGAAACCTTCTACCAGCTTCGCCACGCGGTCCAAGCGGGCTCTCGCGTCGGTGGACGAGGCCAGGAAAGTCTCGGCGTCATCCACAGCTCCTGGCACAAGCTCCAGCTCCTTACCTGGCGCATCACCCCCATCGGCATAGCCGGTAATCAGGTGCCCCTCGACCGCATGGAGAACATGGCGGAGGTTTTCGGCGTAAGGACCGTAAGTAGCCTTCTGATACTTGAGACGCAGCGGCTCGCCAGCTTCCTGAAGGAAGTACATGAGCTTGTGGACTTCGAGCAGCGTCACGAACGGGTCCATGAGGCCGCCCAGGTAGCGCTGCATCAAAGTGACCAGCGCCGCGCGGCCGACCGTCATCTTAGGAACTTCGCGCGTGCGGGCCATAACGCTCGCATCGGGAGCGCCGCGCGGCTCGAACAGCTCGACGGTCAACCCCTCGATGTCGCGCAGAGCCGCCACGATCCGAGGGCGCACATCGCTCCAATTCAGGCCGCCGAGGCCAGAGCCAAGGGGAGGAATGGCGATCGACTGAATTCCCCGCCTTTGAATCTCCGCCTTCAACGCAACTAAGCCGGCCTCGATATCCTCGATACGGCTCTTGCCCTTCCAGTGACGCTTAGTCGGAAAGTTGACGATGAACCGCGGATTGGTCAGCTGGCGAGTGGCGTACACGAACATGCGGCCGGGCACGACCTCGCCGCGATCGCATGCGGCAGCGTACGCGGCGAAGTTATCCGGGAATGCGTTCTTGAACTGCAACGCTACACCCCGGCCCATAATGCCTACGCAGTTGACGGTGTTGACGAGAGCTTCAACATCAGCGTTGAGGATGTCGCCTTCGCGTGATTCAATCATCTCGGCTCCCTCCCTCAATAGTACCATGCCGGCAGAATCTCCACTGGCGGTCGATGCGCGGCGCCACGGATTGCATCTGATACCCGCTGCGCCATTGCAGGCGTCTGAACGCCGATACGGCGCACAAGGCCCCAAGGAAAGCGTTCGTGCACCAGAAATTCGGCCTGCTTGCCCTCTTTAATATCAGAAGGGCGAAAATCGGTGGCGGCGACGGCTACCCAGTTTATCTCATTCAACTGAGCCAAATCCGAGCGAAATTGTGTGTAGTAGGCGCCCGCGTTAGACAGCGAAAATGCCCAACGGCGACCACCGGCGTTAGCCCATTCGACCACTTCGCGGAGATCGGCTTCCAGATGCACGATGGGTCCTTGTCCACCCCGGTAAGTCAGCTCGGCGTGATTGCCCATGCGTAGCAGATAAAGCATGACAGAGCGAGAACAAAAGTAGAACGGAACGCAGTCACCGACGTTGAGTCCAGGGTGGCACGTGACAGGCAAGGTTAAGCGCCGCGTTTTGATCGAGCCCATTCCAATCGTGGTTCCTGCGCCCGGTCTGGCAATCATCGTTGCATCACACAGAAGGGCGCCTTCTTCGAGGATCGCAGGCAGGCGGTCGACGTGAACAATGTGATATATCTTTGGGTGCATAGGTGCAGGCATCAGCTGCGCCTTGCCTGAGGCCCTATGGGCTCAATCAAGTCGATCAGATTCATTATCCGACCAAAACCATCGTTTGCACCTGAAACCGATCGGTCGCCACAATGCGGCGAAGCGACGGGTTCCATTCAAGCCGCTCGAATTCGCCGCCCGGACCCTTAGCGGCCCAGAAGGGCGCGCGATACTCCATGTGCTGCACCTGTGCCTTCAGATTGTTCTCATCGGCGTTCAATCGACCAGTGCTCCCGTCATCCTTGATCTCCACCAACGCCACCTGCTGCGGCGTTGATCGGCCGCGAACCCCGACAGCAAAGTCCGGGAAGAACGAGCGACCGTTGGGCAGGATGAGCTTCCCCGCCCAGGGCGTGTTGTGCGGTGTCCGAAGCCACCATAGGATCGTACCACTATCGTCCTGATCGACCATCTCGGCGAAGGCGGCTTCCGGACCGTTCATGTCGCTGGTGAAAACGCCGTGCGCGGCAAGCCTTCCTTCCGGCAGCCCATCTCTTTCTCTTAGCGGATCAGGAATCGGCTCCGCAGGCACGACCTTGCGGAAGCGGGCCATTGTCTCCCGCACGGCGGTCACCAGTGCATCGGGGTTGCTGAGCGCACCGAGATCGACTGCCCGCCGCAGGTCCGCTTCCTCGAACTCGATGCCATCTTTCAACGCGCTTGCCCGAAGCTCGTGCAGCAGCGCGCGCTTCAAGAGACGGGGATCGATGGAATCGTTGAACTCAAAGGCGCCCTGAGCTTCGTCGGCAATCCGGCGGTTCGAGAGCCGGACCTGAAGTTGCAGCTTTTCACTGTCGCCCAAGAACAGATCGCGAAGGGATAGGTCGGCCGACTGCCGCCGCCGCGCGACCAGGCGGACCAGCTCGCCACGATCGATGAAGCCTCGCGCCACGGAACGGAGGAAATCGTCGCTGTCGTATGCCTCTGGCGCCGGTGGGCGCTCAGCAAACAACCGCTCAGGAACACCTAGGTCCTTCCGCAGGGGATAGGCCTTGTAACTTGGCCCAACGCTAGCCGGGCGCGACGGAGCCACCCCGGCAACGGCGTCCTTTGGCAAAGCCTCGCCGAACAGCGGCGTTTCTGTCACGACGCGGCGCCACTCGCCGGCAACGATAGTCCTATCCTGTGTCTCCGGGGCCATCGCGCGGACAGCCTCGGGCACGATGCCAGCCTCAATCAGGCGGTTCAGACGGAGCTGCCGATCCTCAGGCGTTTTAGGGGCCTGCGGAATGTGAGGACCAGGTTCGGCAACACCGGCGGGGGCCGGCGGCAACACGGCATAGTCGACCACATCGAGCACATCGGCGACACCGCGGATGCTCCGCTCCACCGCATCGACCTCCCGCGCAGCTGCTTCCAAGCCCTGCTGCACTTCGGCATCGGACAGGAACACATATCCCCGGTCCAGCAAGGCATCCTGGCCATGGATAGGCCGCACGGCGGCATGCACGCGCATGATGCGCCCGACCACCTGCATGCCGAAGTCCCGGCCGCGATTGGGCCGGACCGAGACGAGCGTCCAAGCGCGTGGCGCATCGAACCCCGTCGCCACCGCCATTTTGAAAACGAGCACCTGCCGCGATGGGTCATAAGCAAGGGTATGGAAATTGGCATCCGGCTGACCGGAGGTGTGAATTGCGATTGCGCTCTCCGGCACGCCAATTTCAATCAGCTTTGCCTTCACGCGATCGACCGGATCGGCGCCGCCTTGTTCCTGGTCTTCAACCTGCACCAGCATCAGGGGCGTAAGAGCGATGTCGCGCTCCTTCAGCCGGTCGGCGATGCGGGTGTGTTGGGTCCACCCGGCGGTCAAAGCTGCCGTTTCTAGATCGAGGAACTTCTCAACCTCAGGCGGGAAGCGCACGATGCCGAGCATCAGCCCGCGCTTGTTGAGCCCGGCAGCGACAACATCGCGCCTCGCGATCTCGACACGCCACTCGACAGACAGGCCGGCCGACTTGGCGAACTCTCGCAACCGATCATCATTCGGCGTCGCCGTTGCCAGCAGCGTCACGTCGGGCTGCAGAACGTTGAGGTAGAATTGCGTCGCCTCTGTGGTCGACCGGAAGGCGATATGCGCCTCATCGATCACCACCCCAACCCGGAAGCCTTCCGCGCGGAGGATCTCCAGCATCGTGTCGAGCGACTTTGCGCTTTCGGTCTCACTCCGAATCCGCCGGGCTTCCTTCACCTTGGTCGCCACGGACGCCCAAGTTTGCAAGAAGACATCGCCGTCGCGCGTCGTTGCCGCCTCCCGATCCACGGCCAGGTCGCGCAGTCGCAATCCGGGGCACTGTGCGGCAAGCGAGTCCCGCGTCTGTGCGACTAGGCCGGAGAAGGGGGCGAACCAGAGCCACACCATCGGCTGCGGGAGCCCGCCGGTGACGCTCTCCAACGCACGGCCGAGCATCAGCGTCTTGCCGGAACCCGTAGGCGCCTGAAGAAGCAGCGTACCGGATTGGAGCGAAATGGCTCGCGCTTCCGCCGGCCGGAACGAAACATCCCGCGCGACCCGCCGGACCGTCGCTGCCATAGCTTCGACAGCTTCGGCCTGAAAGGCCGCCAGACTGTGCCGGTCGCTCATGGCACGAACCTGCGTACTAGGGCTTCGCGCACCCCATGCACCTCGACATCGAGGCCCTCGATTGCCGTCCGGAGCTGGCCGGGCGCAAAGGCATAAGCGAAGAGATTGGCCCGTGCTGCCGCATGGCGTTCGATTGCAGCCAACGCTTCAGCATTCACCCGTTCGACCAGGATCAGCACAACCCCGTCACCGGCGTGCTCAGCCCAGCGCGCACCCTGCTCCCATCGTGTCAGCGGCAGTCCATGGGAAGCCTCAAGCGCGTGCCACGCTTCTTCGACCGGCAGCACATAGTCGATGTCCTCAAAGGCAATCTCGTGGGTGCGGAGATAGACGAACGGTGCTTTCAACTCGGCATAGGAGCCTTCAGTGAAGCCGTTTAGGCGGCGGATGCGCGCTGCGGTCACGTCCTGGCACACGTTGCGCTGAGGATCATCATCAGTCGCCTCTGTCGAAGAGACCATAACAAATCGCCGACTGCCACCGTCTTCGGCATTCAGCTCCATCACGGCGTGTGCTGTAGTGGCCGAGCCCGCGAAGAAATCGAGGACCAGATCGTCAGGGCCTGTCGCTTGGCGAACCAGCTCGCGGATCAGCTGAAGGGGCTTTGGGTTGGGAAACACCTTCGATCCAAAGATCCGCTGAATCTCGTTGGTGCCCTCGCCACCGGCACCTGTCCGGATGAGCTCCAGGTCAGGATCGGCGTCCTCGTTGATCCGCGCGATCCAGCTACTAAGCGGGGAAACGTGGCTTCGAAGGTTCGTCCAGAATTTCTTGATGCCTGGGCGACCGAAGCCCACTTGCCGACCCACCCACTGCGCCAGGTCATCGTTTGGTCGGATCAGCGGCTTCTGGTCCCTCGGAGTCACCGGCACATCGCCAGCGGCAACAGCAGCTTCTACCTCCGCCAATGTATTCCAGACTACAATCCGCTCATCCTTCGGCCAGACAATCAAGCCATCCGCGATCTGGTCCTCCATCGGAGCGGACCTAGTTTTCTGGCCGGGCTTCAAACGATTTTTGGAAGCAAATGCCCAAACGCGATCGTGATCGCACGGATACCAGATGTCAGTCGCAGGATTGTGCAACGGATAAAACAGGTTAGCTCTGTCCGTCGAGCTGAATGCCAACGTTAAAGGATCGGTATTCCAATCCCCGCGCGGATCGTTGTCCGGATTCTTGTATTTATGCCGACCCTTCTCGGAGCCAGCAAACCGGAAGCCGGGGTTCGCATAAACCAGAATGTGCTCATGCACGTCGCTCAGATTATTCCCCTTCGCGGCAGTTGTATCTCGCGTCCGCCAAACAAGGCTACCAACGCGCATGCCGGGCAGGGCCTCCTCCAACAACATGTCCAAGCGAGCCCTGTTGTCGTCGTCGATTGTCACCATAAGCACGCCGTCACGGGCAAGCAGGTCCCGTGCGATCATGAGCCGCTGATAAAGGAACTCGAGCCAGGTCGAATGCCGCCAGGCATCTTCCTTGTCGACATAGTGATCGTTGTAGACCCAATCCTTGTTGCCCGTGTTGTAGGGCGGGTCGATCAGAATGCAGCGAAACTGGCCTGCCATAGTCATTCGCAGCCAGCGCAACGCGTCGAAGTTGTCCCCTTCAACGACCATGTTGGGCCATGGCGCGGCACCATCGCAGAGATCGGGCACAAGGGAGAGAGATACGAACCGATCGTCCAGCGCCTTGTCCCGCTCGATCGCATCGCGCTCCCACACGAGGCCGAGCTTTTTCTGGCGCTCACGTTGCCGCACCAGCTTCAGAAGCTGCTCGCGGGTCAGATGTTCAAATTGGTCAGCCACTGTTTTGCCGACCTAGAACAGTTTGTGGAAGATTTTGGGGGCAGCCTCCAGAAGCCGCTTCAACATCTGGTTGGCATAGAACATGTCCGGCGCTGCCTGCGCTGGCAGGACAACGACGCCATAATCGGGATCGGCCTTGTCGAGGGTGAATGTCACCAGCCCTACGCCATGGATGCTGCACAGGGATTTCAAGCGGCTCAGGTCCTCTTCGGACGTCGTGCGCGGCACGACGATATAGCTTTTGTGCGAGAAGAGGCGGTAGGCCACTGCCTGCCCAAAGGCTACCACAGGTTGGCCCGGATCAATCTTGATCTCGGCCGACACAATCTGCGGCTCGAACTTCAGCATGTCGTCAGCCCGGGGCTTGCGAACGCCAATCACATCGGGCGTGCCCCATTTGCCCTTCAGCAGGCTTCCGCCCAGCGGGACCGCTTCATTTACGGCTTCCTCAACGTCGCAGAGCCATTGCGCGAAGCTGGCATAGAAGTCAGCCTCAACGAAGCTGACCGGCTTCGAAGCGAGACTTTCGACGACAACTACGGTTTCTTCTGCGGCTGTGTCTGCCGCGGTTCCACTTGTAGACTGTTCGTCATAGTATCTTTTTAGCTGATAGGTGCCGCGCGCAACTTTGATTACATCTTTACTGTTCGCAAACAGGGTCTGGATGGCGCCGTGAATGGTGTTTGGGGGCGTTTCAGGAGCGTCCGAGTGGATTTTCTTCAACAGTTCGCCCCAGCGGATTCCGCCAACGGCACCTTCGAGGATCAGAAGGGCACGCGATTGGATTTCCTTGACGCTAAGCTTGGCCACGCACGCTCCCCCAGTTGGCTGAACCGAATTGGCACAGCAGAGGTGCGCTTGTCCATGAGTAGCCTGCCAGCGCTAGCTTTAGCCCCTAGACCGACGGAATCCCTGACAGAACGATACTAGACCACAATCCCGCTGAGGGTGTCCATGTCGGAAAACAGTAGTTTTCCGACAGGGCCGGGGGACTGTTTGAATGGACTGAGCGATCTTCGAGCAAAATGTTCGACAAACCACGTCGGAATGCCTACATGCGCGGAAACGCCTCGAACAAGGTATTTCGCACATGCTTGTCGGTTATGAACGGATCTCGACCGACAGCGGACGTCAATCAGCGGATTTGCAGCGCGACGCGTTGATAAATGCCGGCGTCGATGCGCGACATATTTATGGCGACAAGCTCTCGGGCGCGCGTGATGATCGGCCGGGGCTCAAGGACTGTCTCGCATTTCTGAAGTCTGGTGACACGCTCGTGGTCTGGAAGCTCGACCGCCTCGGTCGATCGTTGAGTCATTTGCTGGCGACCATCAGCGAGCTGCAGGGCAGGGGGGTCGGGTTCCGATCGATCACCGAAGGAATGGATACTACCACCGCGCAGGGCAAGCTGTTGTTCTCCGTTTTTGGCGCTTTGGCAGAATTCGAACGATCGCTGATCCGCGAGCGGGTCAACGCCGGCCTCGCGGCAGCAGCGAAGCGTGGGCGTCGGGGTGGGCGTCCTCCGGCATTGTCGGCCGAGAAGATCGAGGCCATCACAAAAGCTCTGGACCAAGGTGCCAGCCAGGCAAGCGTTTGTCGGAACTTTGGCGTGCCAAGGTCGACGCTCATAGACACATTGAAACGTGTTGGCTGGGTGCGAGCAGGCGGAAGTACCGCTCGCCAGAACATTTCGCCCGGCTCTACGAAATGATGCAGCGGCTATTGGAGCAGCGACATGGCAGATCATAACACCAAAACGGCAAGGGTGATTGCACCGCCGCCGCTGATCTATTTGGCCGGCCTCGCGATTGGGTTACTGGGCGACCGGCTGCTGGCCCTGCCGCGGCTTTTTGAGTCGAGTGCCGTCGCCTGGGGCTTGGTGGCCGTGCTCGCTTTAGCCGGCGGCGGCTGCATCGCCGCCGCGGTAGGGCGTTTCGGTGCAGCAGGGACCCCGGCGGAACCGTGGAAGCCGACGCGGGCGCTAGCAACCGGCGGCGTTTATCGCTGGACGCGCAATCCTATGTATCTGGGCATGGCGCTCTTGTTGCTGGCGGCCGGCGTTGGTTTTGCCAGCCTTGGCGTCATCGCGCTGTTCCCGCTGGTCATCCTGGTCATCGACTGGTTGGTGATCGCCCGTGAGGAACGCTATCTGGTTGGGCTGTTCGGAGCTGAATATACCGATTATTGCGCGTGCGTCAGGCGTTG
>JAIXZK010000011.1 GCA_027489695.1 Sphingomonadales bacterium | reverse complement strand
CGGCAGGCGGGCGCCGCTAAAAGGGGCGGGAACCCGAAGGGAGGATGCGCGATGCTTGGTTACACAATGTACGGCACCAACGATCTTGCGGCTGCCAAGGCTTTCTTTGACACGGTCCTGGGCAGCGTCGGCATCGGCCGGATGATGGAATTCCCGACCGGCGCCATCGCCTATGGCCTGGGCTGGGACAAGCCGATGTTCGCCATCGGCGTGCCCGAGAATGGCGCCGCGGCGACCGTCGGCAATGGCGCGATGATGGCGCTGGCGATGGACAGCCGCGCCAAGGTCGATGCGATCCACGCCGCGGCCTGTGCCGCCGGTGGCAGCTGCGGCGGCCCTCCCGGGGTGCGCGGCGAGGAGGGGCCGCAGGCCTTTTACGGCGCCTATTTCCGCGATCTCGATGGCAACAAGTTCTGCGCCTATCGGGTCGGCCCCGCCTGAGCCCCAATCCAGCCGACATCGTCGCCGCCGATGTGCGGACGCGCGACCGCGATCTCTGGCTGGCGATCCATTATGCCCCGGCGGCGGTGCGGCCGGGGCTGTTCGCGCTGTTCGGGATCGATCTCGAACTGCGCGCCATCGTCGCCACCACCAGCGACGCGATGATCGGCGAAATCCGCCTCGCCTGGTGGCGGGAGGCGTGCGAGGGGCTCGATGCCGGGCGGGTGCCGGCGCAGCCGCTGCTGCAACTGGCGGCGGACGCGCTGCTGCCGGCGGGCATCACCGGCGCTGATCTGGCGACGATCGAGGACCGCTGGCTGGGGCTGCTCGACAGCGAGGCGGTGCCGCCCGCGCATGTCGCCGGCGGCGGCGCGCTGTTCGCGCTGGCGGCGCGGCTGTTGCGCGGCGACGCGGCGATGGCGGAGCGGCTCGGGCGGATCTGGGCCGGCGGCGAGGGCGAGGTGCCGCGCGTCGCGGCGGCGCTGCGGCCGCTGCTCGGCCTGACGCTGCTCGCCCGGCGCGACGGTGAACGATCCGGCGAGCGGGAGGCGCGGGGCAGCCTTGGCCGGCAATGGCGGCTGCTGCGCGCGGTTGCCACCGGGCGCTAGGATTGGCAGAATCCTGCCGTCAGCGCGATGGCGTGGGGGTTTGCCGATGCAGCAGGGGGATCGCCAGGGGTGGCGACAGGCCGCGGCCGCGGTGCTTGTCGTGCTCGGCCTGCTCGGCGCCGGTTTCTTCTGGAGCCGCGACCAGCCCGTCGCCTTTGCCGCGCCGCCGTCCCCGGTCGCCGCCGACAGCGACGACGATGGCGACGCCATGGTTCCGCCGGTGAGCGACGTCACGCCGGCCGACCGCGAGGCACGCCGGCTTGCCCGCTATGACCGCGACGCCGATGGCAAGGTTGGCCGCGAGGAATATCTCGCCAGCCGCCGCAAGGCCTTTGCCCGGTTGGACAAGGACGGCGATGGCCGGCTGGGGTTCGATGAATATGCCGCGGCGACGGTAAAGAAGTTCAGCCGTGCCGATACGGATGGCGATGGCACGCTCGCCGCCGCGGAATTCGCGACGACGGCGCCGAAGCGGCGGGCGCCGGCGGCGTGCGTGTGCGGGGACAAGTCTTAGGGGGATTGTGCACTCCCTCCCCCTTGCGGGGAGGGAGGGGCACGTCTGCGATCAGCCGTCCCGCCGTTCCAGCACCCGCCCCGAAAACACCAGCAGCTGCGGCCGGCCGTCGACGAAGCCGGTGAAGCGGATGCGCTCCGGCGACCATTCGGGTTCGGCGACGCGCCAGACATCATTGCCGATTTCGGTGAGCGGGTCGGTGCCGGCGGCGTAGAGCGTGTCGCCGCGCGCAACCAGCGTGACGCCGCCGATCCTGGGATCGTCGCACTGGTAATGGCCGGCGCGGGCGGCAAGGCGGGCCGGGGTCGGCGCCAGGCTGGCGGCAGTGGCGCCGGCCTTGATGTAGCGGCGGCTGCCATGGTCGATGGCAACCACCGGCCCGTCGCCGCCATCGCGGACAGCGAGCAGCGGGAAAGCCTCGAACATCGGATGGGCGGTGAGGAAGGCGCCGGGTGCCGGGGCTTCGAGCGGCACGGTGATGCCGCCGCCGCTGATCGCCAGCGCCGGGGCGGCGGCGATGCTGAAGCGCGTGCCATCGGCGGCGGCATAGCTGCCGGCATAATCGCCGGGGCGTTCGACCGGTGTTGCCAGTGACGGCGGCGGTGGCAGTGGCTGGCCGTCGCGGGCGAGGCGCAGCAGCCGGGTTGCATAAGCGGTGATCAGCCGCGGGCGATAGTTGATGCCGCCGACGGCGCAGCTGGCATAGGCGCCGGTGCCGGCCGCCGGATCGACATGGAAGGACGAGGAGAAGCTGACCATGCCGCCGGTATGGTGGAGCAGCTTTCTTGCGTCGTCGCGGCGCTGCATCAGGCCGAGGCTGTAGCTTTCGTCCTTGACCGACGGGTCCTGCAGGATCGGGTTGGCGAACCAGGCGCTGGCCGCGGCATCGCTGATCACGCCGCCGCCGCGGCCCATGCCGGCACCGATCAGGAAGCGCAGGTACCTGGCCATGTCGGGCAAGGTGGAGGCCACCGATCCGGCGCCGAGCGAGGCATCGACCCAGGCCGCCGGCGCCAGCGGCATGCGCTGCCGCACCGGCAGATCCGGGCGCAGCGGGCTGTAGCTGGCCGGGTAGAGCGCGCGGTCACGCCAGCTGATGGCGCCGCGCGTCGCCGTCATGCCGAGCGGCCGGCAGATGCGGGCTTCGATGCTGGCGGCGAGCGACCGCTTGTCGAGCCGCTCGATGGCCTTGCCGAGCAGATCATAGCCGACATTGCTGTAGGACCAATGTTCGCCGGGGGCGAAGCCGCGCCACAGCGGTGCGCCATCAATGGCAAAGGCCGGGGCGAAATCGGGCAGGCCGGTGGTGTGATCGAGCAGGCCGCGGATGGTGAAGGGCGGGCCATCGGGCAGTGCCGCCTCCGGCAGCACGCTGCGGATATCGGCATCGAGGTTCATCCTGCCTTCGGCGGCGAGCTGGAAGCAGCACAGCGCCACGAAGGATTTCGAGATCGAGCCGATCTGCCAGAGATCGCTGGCGGCGAGCGGCTCGCGGCCGGCGTAATCACGATTGCCGGCCATGACATGGCCGGTGAAATCGCCATCGACGACGACGAGGCCGAGCCCCGGCAGGCCATGATGGGCGCGATGCTGATCGACGTACGCCGCGATCGCCGCCATCGCCCGGGCCTGGCCCGGCGTGGCGCCCGGCGCGCGGATGGTGGCGCCGGCGGCACCGGCGGCAAGTGCGGTGCCGGTGCCGGCAAGGAACAGGCGGCGGTCGATATCCATGGCGAGGCTCCCCCGATAATCTGTCGGAAGACTGCCGGATTGCGCCGCCCTTGCCTAGCAGCAGCGACAGGGCTGACGTTTGCGCCAGTGTCGGCACTGGCACGATCGCGGCCATTCCATGGGCTTTCCCGGAGCTTGCCATGGCCTTTCCCCTGCCCAATGCCGACCAGCGCCTCGACGGCCAGGTGGCGATCGTCACCGGCGCCTCGTCGGGGCTGGGCTGGCGCTTTGCCCGGGTGCTGGCGGCCGCCGGGGCGACGGTGGCGGTGACGGCACGGCGGCAGGATCGGCTCGACGCGCTGGTCGCCGAGATCGAGGCCGCCGGTGGCAAGGCGATGGCCTTCCCGCTCGATTGCGCCGATGCGGCGGCGTGCGAGGCGATCGTCGACCAGGTGGCGGCGGCGCTCGGGCCCGTCACCATCCTCGTCAACAATGCCGGCATCCCCGATGCGCAGCGGGCGGTGAAGATCGATATCGCGCTCTACGACCAGGTGGTGAACGTCAACCAGCGCGCGCCTTGGCTGATTTCCTGCGCGCTGGCGCGGAGCCTGATCGCCAGCAAGACGCCCGGACGGATCGTCAACATCGCTTCGATCGCCGCCTATGAATATGGCGGCGGTGGCGCGGCGCTCTATTCGGTCACCAAGGCCGCGGTGGTGCGGATGACCGAGGCGCTGGCGGTGGAATGGGCGAAATTCCACATCAACGTCAACGCCATCGCGCCCGGTGCCTTTTCGTCCGAAATGATGGACGGCATGCTGGCGCGTATCGGCGACATCACCCAGCATTTCCCGCGCCAGCGGCTGGGGATGCCCGAGCAGATGGATTCGACCTTGCTCTATCTCGTCTCGCCGGCCAGCGAGTGCGTGACGGGCACGGTGATCAAGATCGACGACGGCCAGAACCGCAGGTGACCGCCATGACCTATACGACGATCCGGGTGGAAAAGCGCGGGCCCGCCGACTGGCTGACGCTGGACAGGCCGGAAGCGCTCAACAGCATCAACGCGCTGATGGTCGAGGAACTCGCCGATTATTTCGGCCGGCTGTTCCACGATGCCGAAACCCGCGTTGTCGTCATGCGCGGCGCCGGCAAGGCGTTCTGCGCCGGGCTCGACATCAAGCAACAGGGCAATGGCCCCGCCATGTTCGGCGGCGGCTTCGGCTTTCAGGGCTGGCTCGCCGATGTCTATATCCGCATGCGGCGCTGCCCGCAGCCGATCGTCAGCCTTGTCCATGGCGCGGTCTGTGGTGGCGGTTTTGCCTTTGCGCTGGCCAGCGATGTGCGCATCGCCGGCACCAGCGCGCGGATGAACTGCGCCTTCATCAAGCTCGGCCTGTCGTCGTGCGACATGGGGGTCAGCTATTTCCTGCCGCGCGCCGTCGGCGCTTCGGTCGCGTCCGAACTGATGCTGACCGGGCGCTTCATCGACGCCCGCCGCGCGCTGGCGACGGGGCTGGTTTCCGATGTGGTGGAGGATGCGGAACTGGAAGCCGCCGGCACCACCATCGTCGCCGAGATGCTGGCCACCTCGCCGATGGGGCTGCGCATGACCAAGGAAGGCCTGGCGCTGGCGACCGACGCCGCCAGCCTGGAAGCCGCGATGGCGATCGAGAATCGCAACCAGCTGATGTGCGCCGCCAGCGAGGATTTCCGCGAAGGCATGGCGGCGTTTCTGGAGAAGCGCGCGCCGGTCTGGGGCGGGCGCTGAGGGGCGACCTTTCTACTCCCTCCCCCCTGCGGGGAGGGAGTTGGACATCGCTGCGATTTGCCTCGGCCGCTTGCGATCGCAGCGCCGCCGCGCCAAAGCCGCCAACAGCGGGGAGTGGAGGCGGCAAGTGGCGGTGCGGATCGAGCTTTGTCAGGCCTTTCTCGGCGAGACGCAGCGCGCGCATGTCGCGGCCGGCGCGCGGCCCTATGCGATCGGGGACAATATCGGCGCCACCACCCGCGAATATGGCCTGTTCAAGCGGCGCTTTGCCGAGCCGCGCGACGGCATTGACGGCTGGGGCGTGGTATCGTGGAAATTCGCCCACAAATGCCTGGTGCTGCCTGAAGCGCTGATCATGTTCGCTGCTGAAAGGCTCGCCGCAGGCGACGACTGCGTGTT
>JAIXZK010000348.1 GCA_027489695.1 Sphingomonadales bacterium | reverse complement strand
GCCAAGAGCACGAACGGCCCCGCCCACAGCGCCCAGGTCGCCGGCTCGACCGGCGGTTTCAGCAGCACGAAATTGCCATAGCGGGCAACGACATAGTCCATCGTCTCGGCGTCGCTGCGGCCGGCGCTCAACTGCTCGCGCACGATGACGCGCAGGTCGCGCGCCAGCGGCGCATCGCTGTCGTCGATCGACTGGTTCTGGCAGACGACACAGCGCAGCTCCTGACTGATCGCCCGGGCGCGAGCCTCCAGCTTCGGATCGGCGAGCATTTCGTCAGGGAGGACGGCCTGGGCGGGGGCGGCGAGGAGGAGCAGAAGGATGCCTCCGGCGGCTGGGGCCGTAGGCCCCAGACCCCATTTCGTTTTCTTCGCCTGTCGCGAGGAGCGTGGTCCTGATCGAACAGGATGAAGTGGGGTCTGGGGCCTACGGCCCCAGCCGCCGGAGGCAATCTGTAATCCCCGCCAGACGCTCATGCTTCCGCCCGCAATTGGTCGAGCAACGGCTTCAACTGGCTCTCCCACACCTCGGGGCTGATCGGGCCGATCTGCTTGAAGCGCACCCGCCCGGCCTTGTCGATGATGAAGGTTTCGGGCGCGCCGGTGACACCAAGGTCGATGGCGACACGGCCGGCGAAATCCGCCGCCACCGCCTTGTACGGGTTGCCGAAGCGCTCCAGCCAGGCGCTGGCATCCTCGGGCTTGTCCTTCCAGGCGATGCCATAGACGGGATAGCCTTCCGCGGCGATGCGGGTCAGCACCGGATGCTCTTGCGGGCAGGCGGCGCACCAGCTGGCGAAGATGTTGAGCAGCGCCGGCTGACCCCGCAGCGCCGCCGTCGCGAAGCCGGCGCTGCCATCGGCGGCGAGGCCGGGCAGGGCGAATTGCGGCAGCGGCCGGTCGATCAGCATCGACGGCAATTCCTTCGGGTCCTTGGTCAGGCCGATGCCGAACACGGCGATCAGGCCGACGAAAGCGAACACCGGCAGCAGGAACAACAGGCGCTTCATGCGGTCACTCGGCGGCTACAGCGCGCGGCGGCAAGGCCATGGCGCGCGGCATCGGTGCGCCGATGCGGAAGCGCCGGTCGGCGAGGCTGGCGGCACCGCCCAGCGCCATCATCAGCCCGCCGAACCAGATCCAGCCGACCAGCGGGTGGCGATACAGCCGCACCACCAGCCCCTGGCCGCGCGGCCCGTCGCTGGTATCGCCGATGGCGACATAGCTGTTGCCGAGCAGCGTCGAGCCGATGCCGGCCTCTGTCGTCTGGTTGCGGCTGACCGGATAGAAGCGGCGTTCGGAGACGAGATCGGTGACGCGGCTGCCTTCACGGATGCGGATATCGGCGGCGAGCGCCTGGTAGTTCGGCCCCTGCAGCTCGCGCACGCGCAGCAATGTCGCCTGCATCGGGCCCAATGTCGTCGTCTCGCCCGGCCGCATGACGAGGATCTTCGATTCGGCGAAATGGCTCATCGCCGTCACCCCGGCGGTGGTGACGCCCAACCCGGCATGCGCCAGCGCCATGCCGATCACGGCGACAGGCGTCGTCCGCACCAGCCGCCAGGAAAAGGCGCCCGTGCCGGTCCAGCGCCGAACCAGCGTCATGCAGCCGCCGAGGATCAACCAGAAACCCAGCGCCAGCCCGAGTGCCGCCGCCACGTTCGCCACGCCGATCGCCACGGTGAACGCCACGGCGACACCGACCGCCAGCAGCACCGGCCAGCGCAGCTTGGCCGCCACCACGCCAAGGCTGTCGCGCTTCCACGCCAGCAGCGGGCCGACCGTCACCAGCAGCAGCAGCGGCGTCGCCAGCGGCACGAAGACGAGATTGTAATAGGGCGGCCCGACCGAAATCTTCTCGTTCACCGCCTCCATCACCACCGGATAGAAGGTGCCGAAGAACACCACCGACGTCACCGCCATCAGCAGCAGATTGTTGAGCGTCAGCCCGGCCTCGCGGCTGACGGTGCCGAACATCGCCCCCGATCGCAGTTGCGGCGCGCGCAGGGCGAATAGCGCGAGCGCGCTGCCGGTCGAACCGACGATCATCGCCAGAATGAAGACGCCGCGGGCCGGATCGACGGCAAAGGCGTGCACCGAGGTCAGGATGCCCGAACGCACCAGGAACGTGCCGATCAGGCTGAGCGAGAAGGCGAGGATGGCGAGCAGGATCGTCCAGCCGGCAAGGCTGCCGCGCTTTTCGGTGACGATCGCCGAATGCAGCAGCGCCGTGCCCAAGAGCCAGGGCATCAGCGAGGCGTTCTCGACCGGATCCCAGAACCACCAGCCACCCCAGCCGAGCTCATAATAGGCCCAGAAGCTCCCGAGCGTGATGCCGCAGGTCAGCGGCACCCAGGCGGCCAGCACCCAGGGCCGCACCCAGCGCGCCCAGGCCGCATCGGCGCGGCCTTCCAGCAGTGCCGCGACGGCGAAGCTGAACGCCACCGAAAAGCCGACATAGCCGAGGTAGAGCAGCGGCGGATGGAAGACGAGGCCGGGGTCCTGCAGCAGCGGGTTGAGCTCGGCGCCATCGGCCGGCGCCGGATCGAGCCGCGCGAACGGGTTCGAGGTGAAGATCGAAAAGGCCAGGAACGCCACCGAGATCATCGCCTGGATCGACAGCACGCGGGCCTGCAGGCTGGGGCGGAGATTGTCACCGAAACGCGCGATCCCCATGCCGTAGAGCGCCAGGATCAGCACCCAGAGCAGCATCGAGCCTTCGTGATTGCCCCAGGTCGCCGCCAGCCGATAGGCCAGCGGCTGATCGAGCGCGGCATGATTGGCGACCAGCGCCACCGAAAAATCCGCCTGGCCGAAACAGATGGCGAGCATGGCAAAGGCCGTGGCGATCAGCGCCGCCTGCAATTGCGCCGCCTGGCGGCCGAACGCCATCAGCGCCGCATCGCCGCGCACCGCACCGACCATGGGCAATACCGCCTGGGTGGCCGCAACCAGCAACGACAGGATGAGGGCGAACTGGCCGATCTCGGCAAACATCGGAAACGATAGACTCCACGCGATGCCTGACGGCAACCGGCACACGCACTCTAGCCGCCCGCGCGCCAGATGATAGAGTGGTTATCGGTCGCAAGGGGGCGGCGCATCCGCGAGGGGGGCAAGGGCGCAGGTGAGCGAAGTGTTTCGCATCGCCATCATCGGATCGGGCCCTGCCGGGTTGAGTGCCGCCGCCCATGCCGCGCGCCTCGGGCTTTCGCACGTGCTGCTCGAAAAGACCGGGCATCTCTCCGACACGATCTACAAATACCAGAAGGGCAAGCATGTCATGGCGACGCCGTCGCAGCTGGTGCTGCGCGCCGGTGGCGGCCTGCCCTTCGACGCCGGCAAGCGCGAGACCATCCTCGGCAATTGGAGCGAGGCCGCCGCCGCGCTCGGCGTCAACGTCCGCCATGATGCCGAAGTCCGCGCCATTTCGGGCACCGGTGCGCCGATCGCCGGCAGCGTCCAGAAGATCGTCACCCGCAAGCGCGACGGCAGCAGCGAAACCAAGGAGCTGCAGCGCCACGCCCCGCCCTATCGCCTGCAACTCGCCGATGGTGCTGAAATCCTTGCCGAAACCGTGATCCTGGCGATCGGCACCCAGGGCAATCCCAATCTGATGGCCTGCCCCGGCGGCGACGGCCGCCAAGTGCAATATCAGCTCGACGATCCGCAGGAATACACTGACGAGCATATCTTCGTCATCGGCGGCGGCGACGCCGGGATCGAGAACGCCCTCGGCCTCGCCGCCGATGCGGCCCAGGCCAATATCGTCTCGCTGGTCAATCGCTCGGCGGAGTTCTCGACCGCCAAGGATGCCAATGTGAAGGCGCTGCTCGCCGCGCGCGACGCGGGGCGCATCTCGATCCTGACCGGCACGACGACGCGGAGCATCGAGCCGGGCTGGATCACCCTCGACACCCCCGATGGCGAAGTCCGCGCCCGCTGCGACCGCGTCATCGCCCGCATGGGATCGGCGCCGCCGCGCGCCTTTGTCGAGGCGTGCGGCATCGAATTCACCTCGAACGACCGGCTTGCCTATCCGCGCCTGTCACCGGTTTTCGAATCGACGGCGCCCGGCATTTTCGTTGTCGGCGCGCTCGCCGGCTATCCGCTGATCAAGCATTGCATGAACCAGGGCCATGATGTCGTCGAATTCATCAACGGCAATCGCGACCTGAAGCCCGCCGACGAGCCGATCCTGGAAGCCAAGTTCCGCGGCCTCGCCCCCGCCGGTCGCCCCGATGGCCTGAGCGTCGCCGACTGGCTGGAGCATCTGCGCGGGCGCGTTTCGATCCTCAACGGCATGAGCCCGCTGCAGATGCGCGAATTCATGCTCGATTCCGAAGTCCGCGCCTATCGCGCCGGCGAGATCGTCTTCGAACGCAACGCCCCCGGATCGTCACTGTTCGGCGTTGTCGAGGGCGAGGTGCGCGTCGAGGTCGATCCGACCAACCCCGCCATCACCGTGCCGCTCGGCGCCGGCACCATCTTCGGCGAGGTCGGGCTGATCTCCGGCCGCCGCCGCGGCGCCACCATCCGCGCCGGCAGCGACTGCATCCTCGTCGAGATCGCCCGCGGCGCTGCCTTGAAGCTGATGTCGGCGGTGCCCGCCGCAGGGCGCGAGGTGACGCGCATCACCACCACCCGCAGCCTGCAGCAAATCTTCAAATCCGGCCTGACGCCGGACGATCTCGCCGCGATCATCGAAACCGCGAAGGTCGAGACGATCCGCGCCGGCCAGGCGATCATCAACGAAGGCGAGGACGGCGACGACATCTTCATCATCCGGTCGGGATCGATGGTCGTCGAGAAGTCGATCGGCGGCAAACCGGTGTTCCTCAGCTACGTCCCGGCCGGCAGCTATGTCGGCGAGATGACGGTGATCGACGGCGGCAAGCGCACCGCGACCGTGCGCGCCGCGGTCAAGGCCGATGTCATCCGCCTCGAAGGCGCGCGCTTCCGCGACCTGCTCGCCGCCAAGCCCGACCTGCTGGCGCGGCTGCGCGCCGACATGGCGACACGCACCAGCCTCAACAGCTTCATCGAATCGAAGAAGGACGGCTTTCGCGGCGTCGTCGACATGTACACCGGCGTCGCCAATTTCCTCGTCGATCAGGGCCTTGGCGAGGCCACCGACGTGCTGCTGATCGACGAGAAGCTCTGCGTCGGCTGCGACAATTGCGAAAAGGCCTGCGCCGATTCACACGACGGCCTGTCGCGGCTCGATCGCGAGGCCGGGCGCACCTATGCCCATCTGCACGTGCCGACCTCGTGCCGCCACTGCGAGCACCCGCATTGCATGGCCGATTGCCCGCCGAACGCCATCCACCGCGGGCCGACCGGCGAAGTCTATATCGACGAGACCTGTATCGGCTGCGGCAATTGCCAGCGCGGCTGCCCCTATGGCGTCATCCGCATGGACAAGCTGCCGCCGAAAAAGCCCTGGCTGCTGTCCTGGCTGTTGTTCGGCAGCGGCCCCGGCCCCGGCGAGCCCGACAAGGCCTGGCGCTACAAGCACACGCCCAAGGGCGTCGAAGCGCCGAAAAAGGCCATCAAGTGCGACATGTGCGCCGGCCAGTCGGGCGGCCCGGCCTGTGTCCGCGCCTGCCCGACGGGCGCCGCCATCCGCGTTTCCCCCGAACAATTCCTGTCGGTGGCGCTGCTCGATCGCGGCGCCGGCTGATGGCGCGCGCCGCGACCGCCCGGGCGATCCGCCCCGCCGTGCGCGACACGGCGCATGACGGCTTCCTGACGCATCGCAACAGCCGCTGGCTGAAGATCGCCCTCGGGCTCATGCTGTTCGCCGTGCTGGTCTATGCGCTGACCGACGCCGAGCCGCGCGCCAATGGCGGCAGCGTCGCCGGCTATCTGCTCGGTACGATTGGCGCGCTGCTGATCGTCTGGCTGTCAAGCCTGGGCCTTCGGAAACGCATCGTCACCCGCGGGCCCTATTCGCTGAAAGGCTGGACCAGCGCCCATGTCTGGCTCGGCCTGTCGCTGATCGTTGTCGGCACGTTGCACAGCGGCTTCCAGTTCGGCTGGAACATCCACACGCTCGCCTGGGCGCTGATGATGGTCGTCATTCTGTCCGGGCTCTACGGCATCATCGTCTATGCCCGGCTGCCGGCGCAGCTTTCGGCCAATCGCCAGGAAACGACCCAGCCGCAGATGCTGGAGGCGATCCGGGCTCTCGATCGCCAGATCGATACCGCGGCGCAGCCGCTGGCCGCCGCCGAAACCGCGCTGGTCCGCCTCAGCCTCGAAAAGACCAGCATCGGCGGCAATCTATGGCAACGGCTGAGCGGCAATTACGCCGGCGACGGCAATGGGCGCGCGCTCGCCGCGATCCAGGCCGAAGTCGATGGCCAGCGCCGCGCCGGCCGGCCCGATCCGGCATTGACGCAGATCCTGTTCCTGCTTGAACGCAAGGCGGCGGCGCTGGCCCAGGCGCGGCGCCACATCGGCCTGCGCGCCCGGCTGGAACTGTGGCTCTATCTCCATGTGCCGGCGACCTTCGCGCTGCTGGCGGCGCTGACCGCGCATGTCGTCAGCGTGTTCCTCTACTGGTGACGGCATGAGCTTCATCGTTCGCCAGATCGCCCGGCGCGCCGATGGTGGCGAGATCATCCGCACCCGCGAGCTCGCCGTTGCCGAGATCATCGTCGGGCGCGGCACAGATTGCGATGTGCAGCTTGCCGACCTCGGCGTCATGCTCCGCCACCTCCGGCTGACCCGGCTGGCCAGCGGCCGCGTCGCTGTCGAGGCGATCGGCGGCGTGCCGGTGGAGATCGACGGCAGCTTCGTCACCCGCGCCGATCTCGATCCGGCGGCAATGCCGGCGATCGCGCTGGCCAGCCACCGGCTGAGCCTCGCGCCCGGCGAGGCCGCCGGCAGCATCGCCATCACCGCCGAACGCGTGATCGCTGCCGTCGACGCCGCCGATGCCGATGCCGAAACCGGCATTTTCTCGCTGCGCGGGGTTGCCTGGGGCAAGCGCGGCCTGTCCTGGGCGCTGGCACTGCTGATCATCATCGGCGGCCTGCTGCTGCCCTGGTGGCTGATGGTCGGCGAGACCCAGGCCCCGGCGGCGATGGTAGCGGCAGCGCGCAACGGCGGCGCCGCGCCGGCCACCGCCATTCCCACCGGCTTTGCCGCGGACTCGATCTGGACGAGCGGGCCGCTCTCCACCGCCCATGCCAGCCTGTCCAACACCTGCGGCGCCTGCCACGAATCGGCGTTCGTCTCGGTGCGCGATGCCGCCTGCACCGCCTGCCACACGCCGGCGACGACGCCGGACCATGCGCGGCCGGATCGGCTGGCGCAGGGCCGCGTGCCCGCCGCCGGCCTGATCGCCAGTGTCCATCAGGGGCTCGATCTCAAGGACGGCCGTTGCGCCTCGTGCCACAAGGAGCATGAAGGCCCGCGCGGCGCGCTGATGGTGGCGGCGAGCTTCTGCACCGATTGCCACAAGGGCCTCGCCGCGCGCCTGCCCGATACGGCGCTGGCCGATGTGCCCGACTGGGGCGGACATCCGCAATTTCGCCCCAGCATCGTGACCGCGGCGTCCGCTACCCGGCCGCAGTTCAGCCGCGTCTCGCTGACGGCAGCGCCCCGCGAAGCCTCGGGACTGATCTACCCGCACGACATCCATCTATCGGCAACCAAT
>JAIXZK010000130.1 GCA_027489695.1 Sphingomonadales bacterium | reverse complement strand
GCCAAACCGGGGAGACTATCGGGGCCATGAAAATCTGTAACATCGCCATCGCATTTGCTGCCGCCAGCCTGGTGGCGCCGGCACTTGCCGCGCCCGCCGCTGCGCCGACCACGCCGCAGCGCGCCGCTTTCGCCAGCGCCATCGCCGCCCGCCACGACGCCACCGTGCAGATGCTGCGCGACTGGATCGCGTTGCCGACCATCGCTGCCATGGGCATGAACGTGAAGGAAGGCCCTGAGTATATGCGCAAGCTGGCGCTCGATGCCGGCTTTCAGCCAAGCCAGGATCATCGAATCGGGAGGCGTGCCGGCGGTGCTGGCGACGCTCGATGCCGGGGCGCCGGTCACCCTCGGCATCTACATGATGTACGACGTAAAGCACTATGACCCGGCGGAATGGACCTCGCCGCCGCTCGAAGGCCGGCTGGTCGATCGGCCGGGCGTCGGCCAGGTGCTGGTCGGCCGCGGTGCCGTCAACCAGAAGGGGCCACAGACGGCGCTGCTCGCCGCGCTGCAGGCGTTCAAGGCGACGGGCCGCAAGCTGCCAGTCAATCTGGTGCTGATCGCCGAAGGCGAGGAAGAGATCGCCTCCACCAATTTCCCCAACGTCATCGCCAATCCGGAAGTCGCCGCCGCCTTGAAAAAGACCGTCGGCGTGCTCGGCGCCTCGGCGCTGCAGAGCCCGCAGGGCGTCGCCGGCATCAGCCTCGGTGCCAAGGGGGCGGTCGAGTTCCAGCTGATCGTCAGCGGCGAGACCAGCGATCGTTACCCCCGTGCCGATGTCCATTCGAGCGTTCATGCCCGGGTCGAAAGCCCGGCGTGGCGGCTGGTGAAGGCACTCGACACGCTGGTCGCCGATGATGGCCATACTCCGGCGATCGACGGCTGGTTCGAGAATGTCCGGCCGCTGACGGCGCGGCAGAAGCAGATCATCGCCGATGGCCTGAAAGGCGCCAGCGAGGCCGAGGCCAAGGCCCAGGTCGGCGTCGGCCGCTGGATCGACAATGAGGATTTCCAGACCAGCAGCGAGCGCCTGCTGTCGCAGCCCACCGTCAACATCCAGGGCCTGGTCAGCGGTTACATGGGCCCCGGCGGCAAGACCGTGTTGCCGAGCCGCGCCGAAGCCAAGCTGGAATTCCGTCTGGTGCCCGACATGACCCGCGCCGAAGCCGAGGCCAAGCTGAAGGCGCATCTCGCCAAGCGCGGCTTCAGCGATGTCCAGGTGGTGGTCAGCGGCGGCTATGGTCCTAACCAGACCGACGAGAATGCCGCGCTGGTGACGGCGCAGCGCCGCGTGCTGGAAAAGGCCGGCGTGCCCTATCGCCTGATCGTCCGCAACGCCGGCAGCTGGCCCGGCGTGATGTTCAACGGCGCGCCGCTGAACCTGCCCACCGGCCAGTTCGGCCTCGGCCGCGGCAATGGCGCCCATGCGCCGAACGAATGGTATCTGATCAAGAGCAGCGACCCCAAGGTCGCCGGCATCGACGAGACGTCGCTGGCGTTTGTCGATCTTCTGTATGAGGTCGCGGCAACGGCGAAGAAGTAAGAGGGCCTCCGGCGGGCAGGGGCTGAGCCCCTGCACTCGCTATCTTTTCGGTTTCGGCTTTGCGCTAATCTGGACGCCTCGACAGAGGGGGCGAATTTCTAGATCGTAAACCCAACTCGCGACTGCTTCGGGGTCGCCAGGCGTCCTCGGGTTCGGGCGTGCAGAACCATCCCGGCTGGCAGCACAAGCAGCATGAACGTCGTAATGCCTAATAATGCCATCAGATAATCTCCCACCACTAACCCCAAGACGATGGGTAACGCGACAACTGTCGCAATAATTTGGCTATAAACGACAATGAACAGGAAATATCGAAAGCGAAGCTCGGAAATCTGAGTCGCGCCACAGGCCCGACATCTTGCGATGCAACTGCGCCTCAAACTTCCGATCACACTGACTCGGGCGCTATTTTTTCCGCATGCCAAGCAGTCGGAAGTGACACTCAATCCGAACATCTACGATGCTCCAGCTCGCGGACCTTAGGCTACACAAGGCGTCGAATGTCCGCAACTGCGCCGTAAACAGCTATTCAGCGACGGGCCACAAACTACTTCTTCCCAAGGAAAGTGGGTCCAAGCGCTCAGCCTCTCGCCGCCTGACGCCCGCCTTTCTACCCCGGCGCGCGCAGCAGGTGCAGCCGCGCCTTGCCGTGATCGCGGACGCTCAAAACCTCGAAGTCGCTTTCCAGCCCGTCCTTGCGCGCCGTTTCGACCGAGATCAGCGCGTGCGGGGCGATCCAGCCACGCGCCGCCAGATGGGCGAGCGCCGGGGCGGCGAGGCCTTCGCCATAGGGCGGATCGAGCAGGACGATGTCGCATGCCGCCGGCGCCTGGCCGAGGCTGGCGACGGGAGCAGCGAGCACCGTCGCCGGGGCTTTCAGCGCCGCGACATTGGCTTTCAGCGCCTTGAGCGCCACGCCATCGGTTTCGGCGAAGGTCGCATGGGCAGCGCCGCGCGACAGCGCCTCCAGGCCGAGGGCGCCGGTGCCGGCGAAACCGTCGAAGACGCGCAGGCCTTCGAAGCTGCCGAGCCGGCTGGTCAGCATCGAGAACAGCGCCTCGCGCACCCGGTCCGCGGTCGGGCGGGTGGCGGCGCCCGGCGGGGCGGTGAGGGCGCGGCCGCGCCATTGGCCTGCGATGATGCGCATTACGGTGCAGTGGTGAAATCGACTGTGACGCGCGGCGTGACATGCGGGAGCAGCAGAAGGGCCACCAGCCCCACGCCGATCGCGATGCCCGCGCTTCCCAGCCACCGGCGCCCGTCGCGCAGATCCAGCGCACCGCGGATCAGGAAATAGCCGACGACCACCGCGCCTGGCATGAAAGCCAGAATCGGCGAGGGTGAAGGGTCCATCAGCCCCGAGCCTGCGCCAATGATTTCCGCAACGACGCCACCACGCCATCGGGCACTTCGTCGGCATCGCGCGGCGGCAGGTCGCCGAGTTCGATGTCGCCATAGCGCACCCGGATCAGCCGGCTGACCTGAAGGCCGAGGAACTCCAGCACGCGGCGGATTTCGCGGTTCTTGCCTTCGGTCAGCGTCATCGTCAGCCAGAGGTTGCGCCCGGTGCGGCGTTCGATCTCGGCGTCGATCGGGCCATAGTGCATGCCGTCGATGGCGATGCCGTCGATCAGGCTTTCCACCGCCGGCTGCGAGATTTCGCCATAGGCGCGAACGCGATAGGTGCGCGGCACCCCCGAGGCCGGCAGTTCCAGCGCGCGTTTCAGCGCGCCATCGGTGGTCAGCAGCAACAGCCCTTCGGTGTTCATGTCGAGCCGGCCGACGGGCACGACGCGCGGCAGGCCGGGGGGCAGGATGTCCATGATCGTCGGGCGGCCGCCGGGGTCCTTCGCCGTGGTCAGGAAGCCCGCCGGCTTGTGGAAGCGGAACAAGCGGGAGGGTTCCAATGCCGCCACCGGCTGACCATCCACGATAATGCCTTCAAGGCTG
>JAIXZK010000135.1 GCA_027489695.1 Sphingomonadales bacterium | reverse complement strand
TTGATCGCCTTGCGCAGGGCGGCGCCGGCCTCGCGGGCGGCGGCGGCAGCCTTCTTGTCGTTTTTCCGGTCGCCCTTCGACTTGCTCCCGCCGCCATCGCCGCCCGCCGGCTTGCCGAGGATCGAATCGGTATAATCGTCGAGTGAGCCGGCAAATTCGGTGGCGCGGCCGGCATCGACCAGCACCAGCCGGTCGGCGCTCGCCTCGATCATGTGGCGATCGTGGCTGACCACCACCACCGCGCCGTCATAATCGTTCAATGCCTGGACCAGCGCTTCACGGGTATCGACATCGAGGTGGTTGGTCGGCTCGTCGAGGATCAGCAGATGCGGGGCGTCGCGGGTGATCAGCGCCAGCGCCAGCCGCGCCTTTTCGCCGCCGGACATCTTGCCGACCTTCTGCTCGGCCATGCCGCCCGAAAAGCCGAACCGCCCCAGCTGCGCCCGCACCGCCGAGGGGCTGGCGCCGCGCATCAGCCGGCTCATATGTTCGAGCGGCGTGTCGTCGGTATCGAGTTCCTCGACCTGATATTGGGTGAAATAACCGACGCGCAGCTTGCCCGGCGCGTGCTTCGATCCGCTCATCGCCGGCAATTGCCCCGACAGCAGCCGCGCCAGCGTCGTCTTGCCATTGCCGTTGCGGCCGAGCAGCGCCAGCCGGTCGTCAGGATCAAGCCGAAGGTCGATATGTTCGAGGATCGCCCGCCCGTCATAACCGACGGCGGCATGATCCAATTGCACCAGCGGCGGCTTCAAGGGCGGCGGCGACGGGAAATTGAACACCAGGGTCGGATCGGTGACCGCCTCGGCGATCGGCTGCATCTTGGCCAACGCCTTTTGCCGCGACTGCGCCTGTTTGGCAGTGGAGGCGCGGGCGGAGTTGCGGGCGATGTAATCCTGCAGCTTGGCGCGCTGCGCCGCCTGGGCTTCGCGGGCGCTGGCCAGCTGCGCCAGCCGCTCGGCGCGCTGCCGCTCGAAATCATCATAGCCGCCCGGGTAAAGGGTGATCTTGCCGCCTTCCAGATGCAGGATGTAATCGACGACATTGTTCAGCAGGTCGCGCTCGTGGCTGATCACCACGATGGTGGCGCGATAGGATTTCAGGAAATTTTCCAGCCACATCGTCGCTTCGAGATCGAGGTGGTTCGACGGCTCGTCGAGCAGCAGCAGGTCGGGCTGCGAGAACAGCAGCGCCGCCAGCGCGACGCGCATCCGCCAGCCGCCCGAATAGCTGTCGAGCGGGCGATGCTGCGCCGCTTCGTCGAAGCCCAGGCCAACAAGGATGCGCGAGGCGCGTGCCGGCGCCGTATAGGCATCGATGGCGATCAGCCGCTCATGGATTTCGGCAAGCCGCTCCGGATCGGCGTGGCTGGCGAGCAGCTGCTCCTCCTCGGCGAGCAGGCTGGCGCGTTCGACATCGGCTTCGAGCACAGTCTCGAACGGCGTGCCCTGCCCGGCCGGCGCTTCCTGCGCGACATAGCCGAGCCGCGCCGATTTCGGCATGTCGACGCCGCCGCTGTCCGGCTCCAGCGTGCCGGCGATGACTTTCATCAGCGTCGACTTGCCGGCGCCGTTGCGGCCGATCAGCCCGATACGGCCGCGCGGCGGCAGGCTGGCGCTGGCCGCATCGAGGATGGTGCGCCCGCCGAGGCGAACGGTGACGGCGTTGAGATTGAGCATCGGCGCCGGTTAGCAGGTGCAGCGCGGAAATGCAGCGGATTGTTGCGCACCATGCGCGAACCCGCCCATGGCGCAAAACCGCTGCCGGGAGATCCGACGCCTGGTTGCCCGCCGGGAGCGCTGCGGCGCCCTTCGCAGACCGTCAGCCGCGCTTGATCTCGACCGGAATATTGCCGCGAGTCGCGTTCGAATAGGGGCAGGCCTGGTGCGCCTTGGCGATCAGATCGTCGGCGGTGGCGGCGTCGACATCGGCGATATGCGCGGTCAGGGTGACCGCCAGGCCGAAACCGGTGCCCGTCGGCCCGATGCCGACCTCGGCATCGACCTTCACGTCGCCGATCCTGACATGATCGCGGCGCGCGACGAATTCGACGGCACTGCCGAAACAGGCGGCATAGCCGGCGGCGAAAAGCTGTTCGGGGTTCGATCCCTTGCCATTGCCGCCCATCGCGGCGGGAAGCGCCAGAAGATGGACGACCATCGCGTCATCGGTACGCGTCAGGCCGCTGCGACCGGCAGTGGCGCTGGCATGGGCGGTGTAGAGGATCTTTTCGGGCGTCGTCGTCATCGCGTCTCTCCTGTCGTCCCCCGACCAGCCTAAACGCACAACGGCGCGCCGGCGAGCCGGAAATCCGCCCGATCGTGCACTTTGGCTTCGCGCGCCCCCATCGTCAGGGGCCGCAAGCCGATACGCCCGGCGGATTGCCGCGATTTCGGATGCGATCCCGCCGGACTCGCCTTGCCATTGCCGCGGCAGAAGTCATTCTGCGTCCGCAAGGGGATTGATTCATGGATGCAACATCGGCTGAGCCGCGCCAGGCGGATCTGTGGCGTTTCGAAGGTCGCGGCAGCGATTTCTTCGGGATCGCGCTGGTCAATTTGCTGCTGACCATGGTCACGCTCGGCATCTACCGCTTCTGGGGCAAGACCCGCGTTCGCCAATATCTGTGGACGCAGAGCCACTTCGCCGATGAGCCGCTGGAATACACCGGCACCGGCCTCGAAAAGCTGATCGGCGCCGTGCTGGCGCTGCTGCTCTTCTCCCTGCCGCTGTTCGTCGTCAGCTTCATCACCGGCCTCATGATGCAGACGCTGCCGGTGGCGGCGTTCCTGCTGCTCCTTGTCGTCTATCCGGCGCTGATCTGGCTGCTCGGCGTCGCGCTCTACCGCTCGCGGCGCTACATGTTCAGCCGTACCGCCTGGCGCGGCGTGCGCGGCGGCATGGCCGGCAACGGCTTTGCCTATGGCGGCCGCTTCCTCAAACTGACCTTGTTCCAGTTCATCACGCTCGGCTTCGCGACGCCGTTCGTCACCACCCGGCTGTGGAACGCGCTGATGAACGATGCGAAGTTCGGCTCGCTGGCCGTCACCGCGAGCGCCGACTGGCGGCGCCTGCAGGGCCGTTTCCTGCTCGGCTGGGGCGTCGCCCTTGTCGGCTATATCGTGGTGATCGGCTGGGCGGTGGCCACGCTGCCGCGCCCGGGACAGCCGCCGACCGGCGATCCGATGGCGCAGCTCGCCACCATCGGCCAGCTCTATCTGATCGCCCTTGTCGTCGGCATCGTCGTCGGCGCCTTCATGCTGTCCTATCTCGCCGCGCTGCAGCGCGAGCTCTGGGGATCGCTGCGCATCGGCGCGCTGCGCACCGAAATCGATATCACCGCGCGCGATCTGCTCGGCTTCTGGCTGGTCAACATTGTCCTGGTCGTCTTCACCCTCGGCCTCGGCGTCATCATGATGCCCTATCGCATCTTCAGCTTTTATGCCCGGCGGGTGCGCGTTACCGGCACGCTCGATGTCGCGGCGCTGCAGCAGAGCGATCTTGCCGCACCGCGCCAGGGGGACGGCCTTGCCGACGCCTTCGACATCGCCGCCTTCTGACGCGGGGCGCAGCGACGCCCGCCTGCACGATGGCCGCGACGCCCGCGCCCATGTCGTCAGCGTCGAGCGCGATGGCGCCGCGCTCCGCCTGCGCGGCGACGAGCATGACGAGCAGGTGGCGCTTGCCCTGCTGCGCCGCGGCCAGATGACGCCCGCCGGGCTGACGCTGCACCGCACCGACGCGCGTGACTGGCGGCTGATCGTGGCGCCGGGCAGCGACTTCGCCCGCGACCTGCCCCGTCTCGGCAGCTGGCGGCCCTGGCAGCGCGGCCTGGCTGTCGCCGGCACGGCGCTCGGCGTCGCGAGCGTCGCCGGCATCGGCTGGGCCGGCGACGCGCTCGTCAGCCGCCTGGCGCCGCTGATCCCGCCCGCCGTTACCGCGCCGATCGGCAAGCAGCTCGTCGCGGGCATGGGGCCGGCATGCACCGGGGCCGCCGGTCGCGCGGCGCTCGGCCGCCTTGCCACCCGCCTGGCACCGGCCGGCGAGATCACCGGGCCGCTCACCCTGACCATCATCGACAGCCCGATCGTCAACGCCGCCGCTTTGCCCGGCGGCGAGGTGGTGATCTTCCGCGGCCTGATCGACGAGGCGACGAGCCCCGGCGAAGTCGCCGGCGTGCTTGCCCATGAACTCGGCCATGTCGCGCGCGCCCATGTCAACAAGGGGCTGATCCGCCAGCTCGGCCTGTCGGTGCTGACCGGTGGCAGCGATGCCGCCGCCTTCGTCAATCTGGCGCTGCTGCTGCGCGCCACCCGCGCCGACGAGACCGAAGCCGATGGCGAGGCGATCCGCCGCCTGTCGCGCGCCGGCTGGGCCAGCGCTCCGCTCGCCGATTTCTTCGATCGCCAGCGCCGCAAGCCCGAGCGCCGCGGCAGCGGCATCGCCGGCCTCGATGATTATGCCGCCACGCATCCGCCCGATGCGGCCCGCGCCGCGCGCTTCCGGGCGGCGTCGGTGGCGGGGGCGGTGCCGGTGCTCGATGCGGCGGGCTGGCAGGCGTTGCGCACGGTGTGCGCGGTGCAGAAGAAAGCGCCTCCGGCGGCCGGGGTCTGAGGCCCCGGAACCTTGTCTTCAGGCTCTACTTCAATGGTTTGATGCTTTCTGCCTGGCGTCAGGCGAGCAGGAACTCGACCAGTGCGCGCACCTTGGCCTGGCGCCATTGCGGTGTCGGCGCCGTCAGCCACCAGGCGCTGCCGGTGGCTTCGGGCGCGCCGATCGCCACGACGCGGCCGGCGGCAAGATCGGCGGCGGCAAGCAGCGCCGGCACCCGCGCCACGCCGAGCCCGGCGGCGGCGGCATCGATGGCGAGGCCGGCATCGGCGACCACCGGCCCCGGCGCCAGGGCATCACCGGCATGGGCGATGCGCGGCGCATCGACGGCAGCGCCGGGCGCGGCGACGGTGACGAGCGTTTCCGCGCCCAGGGTGCGGCCGTGGATGCCCTCCTCCACCGGCGCGCCGCCGAAGTGCAGCGCCACGTCGAGATTGGCCTGGGTGAAATCGGGGGTGCCATCGACGGCGACGATGACGAAGCGCACATCATGGTCGCGGGCATAGGCCGCCAGCCGCACCGCCAGCCATTTCGCCGTCAGGTCGCGCGGGGAGGCGATGGTCAGCACCTTCGACGCCTGGTTCTCCTGCAGGATGCGCACCGATTCCTCGAATTCGCGGAAGCCGGCGCGCAGTGCCGGCAGCGCCCGCTCCGCCTCCGGCGTCAGTTCGAGGTTGCGGGTCATGCGCTTGAACAGCACGACGCCCAGCGTGTCCTCGAGCGCGCGGATCTGCTGGCCGACAGCGGCGGGAGTCACCGCCAGCTCGTCGGCCGCCTTGGTAAAGCTGAGATGCCGGGCCGCGGCATCGAAGACGCGCAGGGCGTTGAGGGGCAGATGCGTGCGTTTCATGGCTTACTGCCGCGGCCCCTCCAGCCGGAACAGCGGGATGGCGGCATTGAACGCCGCGGCCGCGGTGCGCATCGCATAATGGCCCTGCATCGTGCCCATCGGCGTCGCCAGCGGGCAGCCCGAAACATAATCATAGGCGGCGGCCGGCGCGATCACCGGCTGCTGGCCGACAACACCGGGGCCATCGACCTGTTCGGTGCGACCCTCGGCATCGGTGATCACCCAGTGGCGCGCCACCAGCTGCACCGGCTCCAGCCCATGATTCTCGATCCGCACCTGGTAGGACCAGGCAAACAGCGGCGCAGCCGGGTCGGACTGGTCCGGCAGATAATGCGGCGCCACCCGCACGATGATGCTGCCGCTGCCGAACGGCGTCGCGGCGGCATAGGGGAAGATCAGCGACGCGGTCACAGCCCCGCCCGCCGCAGCGCCTGATCGAGATCGTCGATCAGGTCGGCGGGGTCCTCCAGCCCGATCGAGAGCCGCAACATGCCATCGGTGATGCCCATTTCGGCGCGGACCTCGGCCGAAACGCTGTAGTGGGTCGTCGTCGCCGGATGCGTCATCAACGACCGGGAATCACCGAGATTGTTCGAGATGTCGATCAGTTCGAGGCCGTCGAGCAGCGCATGGGCCTGGACCTGGCCGCCCGGTACGAACAGCGCGATGATGGTGCCGCCCGCCGCCATCTGGCGCATGGCAAGCTCGTGCTGCGGATGGCTGGCCAGCCCCGGATAGCGCGTCGTCACCCGGCTTTCGAGGAAGCGCGCCACCGCCAGAGCATTCTCACAGGCGCGGCGAACGCGCAGGTCGAGCGTTTCGAGGCTTTTCAGCACCACCCAGGCGTTGAACGGCGACAAATTCGGCCCGGTGTGACGGGCGAAGGCCAGATAGACGTCGTTCATCCATTTGGCGGTGCCGCAGACGACGCCGGCGAGCACCCGGCCTTGGCCGTCCATCAGCTTGGTCGCCGAATGGCAGACGACATCGGCGCCGAACTCGATCGGCCGCTGCAGCACCGGCGTCGCAAAGGCATTGTCGACAACGATGGTGGCGCCGGCATCATGGCCGATATCGGCGATGGCGCGCAGATCGGCGATCTCCAGCCCGGGATTCGACGGGGTTTCGAGGAAGAACACCCTGGTATTCGGCCGCCGCGCCCGTGCCCAGGCCTCCGGGTCGGCACCGTCGACGGTCGTCGTCTCGATGCCGAAGCGCGGCAGGATGGTATCGACGAGCACCCGGCACGAGCCGAACAGCGCCTTGCCGGCGACGAGGTGATCGCCGGCCGAAAGCTGGCTGAGCAGCGCCGCCGACATCGCCGCCATGCCGGTGGCGGTGGCGCGCGCCGTCTCGGTACCTTCCAGCAGCGCGACGCGCTTTTCGAACATCTCGACGGTCGGATTCTGCAGGCGGCTGTAGGTCATGCCCGGCGCCTCGCCGCGGAAGCGCGCCGCGGCCTCCCCGGCGCTGTCATAGGCATAGCCCGAGGTCATGAAGATGGCTTCGGAGGTTTCGCCATAATCGGATCGCGCCGTGCCACCGCGTACCGCTCGCGTGGCGGGGCGCCAGCGCGCGGTGATTTCAGGGTCCTGGCCGGCCGAACGTTTCATGCCGCCGGGATAACGGGCCGCGCCGCCGACGGCAACGCCCGCGGGGGCTCACAGCGTCAACAACCGGCAACCATCCGGCCAGCGCAGGCGCGCGCCGCCGCCGCCGTAGTGCAGGGCGTTCCCGCCGCCCGCAAAGGACCCTCCCCATGTCGAAGACCCTGCCCCGCCGCCTCGCCGCGGCGCTGCTGCTCGGCCTGCCCGCCGCTGCCGCCGCCACCGCGCCACTCAGCCTCGGCACCAACACCCATTTCGGCCAGAACTGGCCGGCGCGCATCTATGACAATCTCGCCGCCAGCAGCGCCGCGACGGTTCGCGATGGCGCGCGCTGGCCGCTCATCGAAACCAGCCCCGGCGTCTATGATTTCAGCGCCAGGAACGTCGGCCACCTCGATCGCCTGTGCGCCATGGGCCGCAAGCTGGTGCTGGTCACCAAGATGCAGAACCCGATCTATGACGACGGCAATGTCGTCGGCTCGACGGTCGCCCGCAACGCCTTCGGCAATTATCTCGCGGCGATGGCGACGCGCTATCGCGGCTGCATGACGGCGATCGAGATCGGCAATGAAGTCAACGCCGGCAAGGTCAACGCCCTCGATCCGCTGCGCTTCTACGTCAACATCCTGAAGGCCGCCTATCCGCGCATCAAGGCGGCGGCGCCCGAAGTCCAGGTGCTCGGCGCGTCGTCGAACACCATCGCCACCGGCTATATCCGCGATCTCGCCAGGCTCGGCCTGCTCGAATTCGCCGATGGCATCGCCATCCACCCCTATCGCCGCGATCCGGTCAACGTCGATTGGGAGTTGCAGCGCCTCGCCACCACCATTGCCGCCGCCAACCGCACCGGCGTCCGCAAGCCGATCTGGATCACCGAATTCAGCCGCTTCTTCGCCAATTCGAACGAGGCGCCCGACTTCTTCGCCAAAATGGCGGTGATGATGAGCAGCGTCGGCATCGAACAGGCGCAATGGTATTTGCTGATGGATTTCAGCAGCCTCGGCACCATGGGCCAATACAGCCGCGACGGCACCCAGCTGGCGACCGGCCGCGCCTTCGATTATTTCCAGCGCGACGTGCTGCCCCGCGGCGCCGCCGTTCGCCTGCCCGGCAGCGCCGATCTGTTCCACTATCGCCTTGGCCCCGACCGACAGGTGCTGTGGACCACCGGCGGCCGCAGCCTTGCCATCACCGGCGCCACCGCCATCCGCAACAGCCGCGGCGAGATCATCACCCCGCCCGCCCGGCTCGGCAATGACCCGATCATCGTCGAAGGCCCGGCGACGGTCACGCTCGGCCAGCCCGATGTCGTCGCCGACAGCCTGACCAGCTATGGCCGCGCCCCCTGGAGCTATTTCGGCCAGCGCCTGACCCAGCCGACGCGCACCCTCGACATCATCGACTGGAAATGGACGAGCTTCATCAGCTATCCCTTCATGCGGCCGAGCGGCATCAACCAGCTCGCCTGGGTAACCGGCGGCGGCACCCGCGCGCCGATCACGCTGACCATGCGCTACACCGCGCCCGCCGCCGGCGATTTCGTCGCGGTCGCCTGCACCGGCTTCAAGAGCCACACGCCCGGCATCAACTTCCAGCTGCGCCGCGGCGGCGCCACACTCATCACCCGCAACATCGGCGCCGAAAGCGTGCGCATCGCCATGCCGGTGACGCTGGGCGCCGGCGACACCGTCGATTTCGTCACCCGGCCCGGCGGCGTCGGCGAGATCCACAATTACTGGTACCGTTATCGCATCATCCGCGCCGGCGCGCCGCTGCCGGCCTGCCCACTGCCCGGCAGCAGCAGCGACGATCCCGATTGGCACGAGGACAATGTGTAAGTGGAAGGATTGCCGCCGGCGGCTGGGGCCTGAGGCCCCAGCCGCGGGA
>JAIXZK010000150.1 GCA_027489695.1 Sphingomonadales bacterium | reverse complement strand
GCGCTGGAACTCGATGACGGCACCATGCTGGCGGAAATCACCGTCATCGCCGAATATCTGGAAGAGCTGCAGCCGACGCCGGCGATGATCGGCACGACGGCTGAAGAGCGCGCCATCGCCCGCATGTGGAGCCGGCGCATCGATCTCGCCATTCTCGAACCGATGACCAACGGCTTTCGCTATACCGAGGGCCGGCCGTTGTTCCTGCCGCGCATGCCGCTGCTGTCGGCCGAAGCCGGTACCGAATTGAAGGACATCGCGCGGAAGAAGCTGCTGTGGCTCGACGGGCTGATGCAGGGCCGGACCTGGGTGTGCGGTGACCGCTTCACCCTCGCCGACTGCCTGCTCTATGCCTTCATGGAATTCGGTGCGACCGTCGGCCAGCCGATCCCCGCGGAAGCCGGCTGGGTGACCGACTGGTTCGCCCGCGCCAGCGAGCGGCCGAGCGCCAAGGCCTAGGGAGACACCCTAGATCTCGATCAACCGGTTCGGCAGCTCGTCGACATTGTCCGCCGCTGGCGGGAAATGCTCGGCGAGCACCCGGCCGGCGAGCGCGACGGCCGCGACGATGCCATCCGCCGGCGCGCCGCGCTTCATGCCATCCGTCAGCGCGGCGACGGTATCGCCCCAATGGTCGGCCACCACCCTGGCGTGGATGGCGGTGTCGGCCACCACCTCGGCAAGATGGTCAGCGGCGTCGATGTAGAGCAGCACGCCGGTACGCCCGGCGGTGCGATCGAGCCCGCGCGCCCGGAACTGCACCAGCGCGGCGCGATGCACGCGGTCGCGGCGCAGGCCGGACGGGGTCAGCAGGCGATGCAGCGGCGTCGTCAGGCAGAGCAGCAGCACACCGGCGAAGATGGCGGCCTGGGCGATCGCCATGGCCTCCAGCGTGGTACGTTCGGCGACGCCCTCGGCGGCATCCCAGCCGGCGAACAGCGTCGCCGGCGACAGGCCGATCAGCAATGCCAGCAACGGCACCGCCAGCGCCGCGAGCGCGGACACGGCGAGCGCGGTGGCATGATAGCGATGCGCGTCATTGGCGAGGATGACGACGACTTCGCCGGCGGTTTTCGCTTCGGCCGCGGCGATGGCATCGGCGACGCGGGTTCGGTCCGTTTCGGTCAATTGCATGCGATCCGCTCCTGTCACCAGCTGCCGGAGGCGCCGCCGCCTCCCGAACTGCCGCCGCCGAAGCCACCGAAGCCGCCGCCGCCAAAGCCGCCGCCGCCACCAAAACCACCACCACCGCCGCCGCCGCCCCAATTGCCGCCGATGCCGGGACCCCAGACGATGACCGGCCCGCGCCGCCGCCCGCGCCCACCGCGCGCCACCGACAGGAAGATCCAGATCAGGATGATGGCGATCCAGATCAGCGCGCCGACCCAATTGTCGCCGCCGCGCTCGCGCCCGCGACTCTCGGCGGCAGCCAGCGCAGCCGCCCGCTGGTCGGCGGGCAGTTCGAGGTGCGAGATCAGCGCGTCGGCGCCGGCCGTGATGCCGCCGGGCAGATCGCCGGCCTTGAAGCGCGGCAGCACCTCGCGGCGGATGATCTGGCTCGACAGCGCGTCGGTGATGACGCCTTCCAGACCATAACCAACCTCGACGCGCACCTTGCGGTCGGCGGGCGCGACCAGCAGCAGCGCGCCATTGTTCTTGTCGCGCTTGCCGATGCCCCAGGCGCGATAGAGGCCGTTGGCGTAATCCTCGATCGCCTCGCCCTGCAGGTCGGGCACGGTCGCCACCGCCAGTTCGATGCCGGTGGTCGCCTCCAGCGCGGTCAGGCGCGCTTCAAGCGCCGCCTGCGCATCCGCCGGCATCACCCCGGCAGCATCGGTGACATGGCCGGTGGCCTTGGGATAATCCGGCGCCGCCGCCGCCGGCAGCGCCAGCAGCAGCGCCGCCAGCACGGCGCCGAGCAGCAGCCACGGGGACAGCCACGACGCCGGCAGCCGCCGCCCGGTGGCGGCCATCGTCAGAAGGCCACCGTCGGCGCGCGCTCGGCGTTGGGCGCCGTCGCCTTGAACGGCTGCAGCGGCTGCGAGCCATAGATGACCTTGGCCGCGATGATCGCCGGGAAGGTGCGGATTTCGGTGTTATAGGCCTGCACCGAGAGGTTGTAGTCGCGCCGCGCCACGGTGATGCGGTTCTCCGTGCCCTCCAGCTGCGCTTGCAGCTGCAGGAAATTCTCGTTCGACTTCAGTTCCGGGTATTTTTCCACCGTCACCAGCAGCCGGCCGAGCGACTGGCCGAGCGCGCCCTGCGCCGCCTCGAACTGTGCCAGCTGCGCGGGATCGCTGAGCTTGGCTGGATCGACCCGCACCTGGCTGGCGCTGGCGCGTGCCTGGGTGACGCCGACCAGCACGTCCTTTTCCTGCGCGGCAAAGCCCTTCACCGTCGCGACGAGATTGGGGATGAGGTCCGAACGGCGCTGATACTGGTTCTCGACCTCGCCCCACTTCGCCTTGACGTCTTCCTCCTTGGACGGGATCGAATTGACCCCGCAGCCGGAAAGCGTGACGGCGGCGGCGGCGATCAGTGCGAATCGCGCGAAATTGCGGGTGCGTGCCATTTGCCTCAAGTCCTTCGGGTTGCGGCTTCCGTTCCCTTGCGACAGGGTAGGACGCCGGCCCGGGCCGTGGTGATCGCCACGGCGCCGGATGCGGCACAAAGATAGTGCGTCTCACCCGCGTACAACAGGGGGCCTCATGCTTGCCGAATTTCGTACTTTCATCGCTCGCGGCAATGTCGTCGAGCTGGCGGTCGGTGTCGTCATCGGCGCGGCGTTCGGCGGGATCGTCACCTCGTTCACCGACGATCTGCTGATGCCGCTGATCGGCCTCGCCACCGGCGGCACCGATTTCTCCGGACAGTTCATCGCGCTCGGCGCCATCCCGGAAAGCTACAAGGGCAGCCCCGGCGACTATGCCGCGCTGAAAGCCGCCGGCGTGCCGCTGTTCGGCTATGGCAAGTTCCTGACGGTGGTGCTGAATTTCCTGATCGTCGCCTTCGCGATCTTCCAGCTCGTCCGCGCTGTCAACCGCATGCAGAAGCCCGCCGCGGCGCCGGCCGAAGCGCCGCCCGCCGGCCCCAGCCCGAGCGAGCTGCTGCTTGCCGAGATCCGCGACGAACTGCGGGTCCGCCGCCCCTGATGCCCGCGGCCTGGTATGATCTGCCGCCGCCGCTCGGCATGGCGATGCTGCTGGTTGCCGGCTTCGCGCTCGCTGCCGAACTCGGCCGGCTGGCGTGGCTGCGGCTGGGGAACCACGGCACCGCCGGCGAAACCGGCGACGAGACGCAGCTGCTTTCGGCGGCGCTGCTGCTGCTGGCGCTGCTGCTCGGCTTCACCTTCTCGATGGCGCTCGAACGCTATGACGATCGCCGCGACCAGGTGGTGATGGAAGCCAATGACATCGGCACCGCCTGGCTGCGCGCCGGGCTGGCGCGGAACGAAGCCGGCACCGCACTGCAGGCATCGCTCGCCGCCTATGCCCGCACCCGCGTCCGCCGCGCCGACGCCATCGAGCATCCCGACACCTATGCCGACGCCAAGGCCCGCGCCGGCGCGCTGCGCACGGTGATCTGGCAGCAGACCGAGGCCGCGGTGGCGCCGCTCGGCAGCAGCGCCCAGGGCGCGGCGCTGGTTGCGGCTGTCAATGCCGTGCTCGACCGCGCCACCAGCCGTGACACGGCGATCGAGGCGCGCGTGCCCGAACGCGTGCTGACCCTGCTGATCACCTATGCCGCCGTCTGCGCCTTTCTGCTCGGCTATGTGCTGGGGGCGCATGGCGCCCGCCATCGGCTGGCCAGCCTGTTGCTGTTCACCCTGCTGGCGATGACCGTCGGCCTGATCCTCGATATCGATCGGCCGCTGGTCGGCGGCGTCCGCGTCAGCCAGCAGGCGCTGATCGACCTGGTGGCCGGCTTCGATCCGCCGAGCGGCGCCGCGGCCGACGGCATTGCCCGGAAGGAAAGCGCGAAATGAACAGCGGACGCTGGTTGCTGGCCGGTCTGGTGCTGCTCGGCGGCTGTCAGGCGACCAAGGATGCCTTCCACGGCCGCGAACCGGTGTTCGACCTGAGCCTTGCCGGCGATGCCTGGCGGATCGAGGACGTCAATGGCGGCGGCGTCATCGACGATGCGCCGCTCAGCCTCGCGTTCGAAGCCGGCGCCGCCGGCAGCGACGGCCGTGTCTCCGGCCAGGCGGGCTGCAACCGCTTCTCGGGCAGCTGGTTCCAGCAGGGCGGCGTCGTCCGCTTCGGGCCGCTCGCCGCCACCAGGATGATGTGCGCGCCGGAACTGATGGCACTGGAAGCCAAGCTGCTCGGCACCCTCGCCGCCGCGTCGACCGTCCGCTTCGATGCCAGCGGCGCCGCGACGCTGGTCACGCCCGATGGCCGGCTGCTGAAACTGCGCCGGGCCTCGGCGCCGAATCCCTGACCGGGCCGCGGCTCAGCCGCCGACGGCTTCGTTGGGATAGGTGCCCCACATCTGGTTGCGCAGCAGATAGCCCGAGCGGCCGCCGTTGGAGACGCGGCACCAGGCGCCCTCGCACAGCGTGATCGTCACCACCGTGCCCGGCTCGATTCGCCAGGCGACGCGCGACTGCACATCGGGGGCGGTGTACAGCGTGCGCACGCCGCCGGTGATATAGCCGGTGCGGGTGGCGGTCAGCAGCGACTTGTTCATCCAGCCAACGGTGCCATCGGGATCGCGGACTTCGCGCCAGATGCAATATTCGCGCAGCACCTCCATCGGCAGGCCGCGGCGCTTGTACTCCCACTGGATCGGGAAGCGGCGATCGTCGGGCCCGGCGCGCAGCATCGCCGAACCGCCCTTCAGCGACACGAAACGCGGCAGTTTCTGTTCGGAAATGCCCTCGGTGCAGTTGCCGACGACGCCCGGCGCGGGGGCGCGCGCGGCGGCGGCGGGCGCGGCCGGGACCGGGGCCGCGGCGGCGGCCAGCAGGATGGCGACAAGAAGCATGCCGGCGCGTCTTGACCTGTCCCGCCGCCACAGGCAAGCCTCCGCGCCATGGCCAGCCGCTCCGCCCGTTCGCGACCCAAGGTGATCGTTACGCGGCGTCTGCCGCAGGCGGTCGAAGCCCGCATGGCGGAGCTGTTCGATGTCGAACTGAACCTGTCGGACACGCCGATGAGCGAGGCGGCGCTCGCCGATGCCGCGTCGCGCTGCGACGTGCTGGTGCCGACCGTCACCGATCGCATCGACGCCGCGGTGTTCGCCGGCGCCGGCGGCCGGCTGAAGCTTTGCGCCAATTTCGGCGTCGGCGTTGATCACATCGATCTTGCCGCGGCGCGCGCCGCCGAGGTGATGGTCACCAACACGCCGGGCGTGCTGACCGACGATACCGCCGACATGGTGATGGCGCTGATCCTGTCGGTGCCGCGGCGGCTGGCGGAAGGCGAGAAGCTGGTCCGCGCCGGCGAATGGCAGGGCTGGTCGCCGACCGGCATGCTCGGCCATCGCATCACCGGCAAGCGCCTCGGCATCGTCGGCATGGGCCGCATCGGCCGCGCCGTCGCCACCCGCGCCCGCGCCTTCGGCCTGACCATCCACTATCACAATCGCCATCGCCTGCCCGACGCCCTGGAGCAGGACATCGAGGCAACCTGGTGGGACAATCTCGACGCCATGCTGGCGCGGGTCGACATCATCACCCTGAACTGCCCGCACACGCCCGAGACGCACCATCTGATCGGCGCCAGCCAGTTCGCGATCATGCAGCGCCACGCCTACATCATCAACGCGGCGCGCGGCGAGATCGTCGAGACCAATGCGCTATGCGAAGCGCTCGCCGCCGGTCGCATCGCCGGCGCCGGCCTCGATGTCTTCGAACAGGAGCCGGCGGTCGACCCGCGGCTGCTGGCAGCACCGGGCGTCGTGCTGCTGCCGCACATGGGCAGCGCCACCTTCGAAGGCCGCCAGGCGATGGGCGAGAAGGTCATCGCCAATATCCGGGTCTGGCACGATGGCCATCGCCCGCCCGACCAGGTGCTGGAAGGCTGGGCCTGAGCCTGTAACGCGGCTGGCCGGCGGCGCGAAACAGGGGACAGACCCTCGCCCCGAAAGGCCCGCCCGATGAAATCGCCCCTGCTGCCGCTCACCCTGCTCGTCGCCGCCCTCGGCACCGCGCCGGCCATCGCCGCCGATGCCCGCCACCCGACCGTCATCGAACTCTACCAGTCGCAGGGCTGCTCCTCCTGCCCGCCGGCCAACGCCAATGTGAACGCACTCGCCGCCCGGCCCGATGTGCTCGCCCTGTCCTTCGCCGTCACCTATTGGGACGGCCTTGGCTGGAAGGACGTTTTCGCCCGGCCGCAGTTCACCCAGCGCCAATGGGACTATGCCAAGGCGTTCGGCAATTCCCAGGTGTGGACGCCGCAGGTGATCATCAACGGCCGCGCCAACATCACCGGAACCAGAGCCGATCCGCTGGGGGCACTGATCGCCCGCAACGATCGCGGCACGGCCGGGCCCGCCGTTGCGATCGCCGATGGCAATGTCACCCTCAGCGGCACCACCGCGCGTGCCGCCGATGTCTGGCTGGTGCGCTATGATCCGCGCGTCATCGACGTGCCGGTGAAGGCCGGCGAGAACGGCGGCCGCACGCTGCCGCATCGCAACATCGTCCGCGAGCTCGTCCGCCTCGGCAGCTGGAAGGGCGGCGCGGCGCGCTATGCCATCCCGGCGGCGCGCCTGCCGGGCCTGGCCACCGCTGCCTTTGTGCAGACCGGCAGCGGCGGCCCGATCGTGGCCGCGGTCCGCGGCTGACAGGAAGGCAGTAAGGGGCCTCCGGCGGCTGGGGCCTGCGGCCCCAGCCGCCGGAGGCCCGCTCTCTCGCTCAATCGTCGCGGCGGAACGCCGATGGCGTGACCCCGACATGCTTCCGGAAGCTCGTCGCGAACTGGTTCGGGCTGGCGAAGCCACAGGCCCGCGCCACTTCGGAGATCGCCAGCGGCGTCGTGCGCAGCAGGCGACGCGCCAGCGCCAGCCGCTGCCGGGTGAGATAGGCGTGTGGCGGCAGGCCGGTCGAATCGCGGAACGCCCGGCACAGATGAAAACGGCTGAGCCCGGCGACGGCCGCCAGGTCCTCCAGCGTCACCGGCTGCGCCAGATGCGCTTCGATATAGGTTTTCAGCCGTGTGAGCGTCCGCGGCGTCAGCGCATTGCGGGCGCGCGGAGTGGCGGAGCCCAGCGTCGATCCGGACTGCACCAGCCGCACCAGCAGCGCCTCGAACCAGCTTTCGCGCGCCAGCCGGCCGTCGCTATGGCCATCGAGCGCCGGGTCGAGCAGCGCCGTCATCAGGGCCGCGAGCAACGGATCATCGCGGCCGACATCCGCCAGCGGCTCGACGCGCGCCGGATCGCGATCGAAGGTGTCGCGCACCGTGCGCGCCAGCCGCTGCGGCGCGATATAGAGATGGGCGTAATCGATCGGACCGCGCGTCTGCCAGCGGAAGCCGGCGCCGGCCGGCACCATGGTGATCGAACCGACCGCGACCACCGCCTCGCGCTGCGGCCCTTCGCCGTTGCGATGCACCTGCTTGGCGCCGCCGAGGTGCAGGGCGAGATAATGATGATCGAGCGGCGGCTGGTCGATGACCGGCGCCGTGTCGCGGAAATGCCGCAGGGCGCCGCCGTCGAGGGTTCGCGCCGGCGCCTGGCCGGGTGCCAGCATGGCGGCCCAGCCCTCCGGCGACACCAGAGTCGCGGCACCGGCGCCGCTCGGTTCACGCCCCATCAGCACCTTACCAGCGGATCAGTCGTGGCAGGCCGAGCCGTGCCAGCGCCACCATGATCGCGACCGCGGCGCCATACCAGACCGCGACATAGAGCGGATCATCGTGCGGACAGCTGAGCGCGAAGCCGAAGGCGCCGAGGCCGGCGGCCGCAAGCCCGGCGACCGACGCCGTCAGCGCGGGCCGCGTCGGCGCGCCGCGGCGGATCAGCACCACCAGCAGCACCAGCATCGGGATGGCGGTGACCAGCACATGGCGGACGCAGCCGATGCCATCGCGCCAGTCGAGCCGCGCCACCAGCGCATCGACACCGCCGTTGCCGGCATCGATCAGCCAGCCCGCAGCGAGCGCCAGCGGCAACAGCATCGCGAAGATCCGCGACAGGCGGCGCAGGCGCGGCAGGATGGTGACGGCCGGATCGAGCGAAATCAGCACCGCGGCGGCACCAAGGCCTGCGAGCAGCGCCAGGCAGACGCCTTTCCACCAGAAGGCCGGCGTCGCCATCGCCTCGGGCATGTCGGGCCGCATCCCGAACACGCCGGCGACGGCCATCGCCTCGAAAATGACGGCACCGACGACGAGCGCCGCCTCGCGGCGCCATTGCCGTGGCTGCACCGGGGCCAGATCGGCGACCAGGCTGTCGATCAGGGGATCCTTGGCG
>JAIXZK010000369.1 GCA_027489695.1 Sphingomonadales bacterium | reverse complement strand
TTCATGCCCGTTTCGGTTTCGTCCTGCCTCGCCAGAGCGCGTCGGCGAGACGTGACGCACGGGCCCTTCCGGGTGCCGCGACCCGTCCATAAATGATAACACAGGGGTATAATCATGGGCGTTCAAGACGATCCGAACAAGGAAGTATTCACGCGCGACGATACCGGTGAATTGATCGGTACCGAGAAGTTTTCGCTCGATCCGTTTGCCGGCTCCAGCTATCTCGGCAAGGAAATCCTCGGCGTCGACGACATTGCCGATAATCTTGTCCGCTCGGGTTCGAACTGGGCGAACGGCCTCAACTATGGCGTCCTCAATGACGGTGTGCTGAACTTCGGCTTCTGGAACAATATCCAGGAAATCCAGAACAGCTATTATGTCAGCGACAATGGCGCCTTCGCCTTCAGCGAAGCCAATCCGAACACCTTCTCGGCCTTCTCGAACGCCCAGCGCGCCGTTGCCCGCGAAACCATCGGCCTGTGGGATGATCTCGTCAGCATCCGTTTCCAGGAAACCCGCTCGGGCGTTGCCGACATCACCTACGGTAATACCGCTGCCGGCACCAACGTCCAGGCCTATGCCTATCTGCCGTTCGGCGATGTCTATGACGATTATTACGCCCAGTTCGGCTGGGAGACCTCGCAGATCGGTCGCATCGGCGGCGATGTCTGGATCGGCGGCAATGTCGCGTCGAACTTCACGCCGCTGCAGAACAGCTATTATTCGGTCATCACCCAGATCCACGAGACCGGCCACGCGCTCGGCCTCAGCCATCCGGGCGACTATAACGCGTCCGACGACAATGACGGCATCCCCGGGCCCGATCCGATCACCTATACCAACGACGCCTATTTCGCCCAGGATTCGCTGCAATATTCGGTGATGAGCTATTTCGATGCTTATGAAACCGGCGCGCAGCACATCGACTGGTCGCTGACCAACTTCGCCTATGCCGCCACCCCGCTGGTCCATGACATCGCCGCGGTGCAGCAGCTTTACGGCGTCGATACCACCACCCGCACCGGCAACACGGTCTATGGCTTCAACTCGACCGCCAACCGAAGCGCCTATGACTTCACGCTCAACACCCGCCCGATCGTCACCATCTGGGATGCCGGCGGCATCGACACCATCGATTTCTCGGGCTGGAACACCCCGTCGGTCATCGATCTGAACGAAGGCGCCTTCTCCTCGGGCGGCGGCATCGAACAGTTCCTGACCCTCGAGCAGGTCAACGCCAACCGCGCTGCCCTTGGCTTCGCACCGCGCAGCCAGGCCACCTTCAACTTCTATGAAGGCCTGAAGGCGCAGTTCGGCCTGACCAGCGGCCTGTTCAAGGACAATGTCAGCATCGCCTATGGCGCCGTTATCGAAAACGCCACCGGCGGCGGCGGCAACGACCTGCTGATCGCCAACAATGTCGCCAACGTCCTGACCGGCAATGGCGGCGTCGACTTCGTCAGCTACCAGGCGGCCAACGCCGGCGTGACCGCCAACCTCGCCACCGGCGGCACCGCCGGCTATGCGGCGGGCGACACCTATGTCGGCGTCGAAGGCCTGATCGGCTCCGACTTCAACGATGCGCTGTCGGGCGGCGACGGCAACGACCTGTTCGCGGTTTCGGGCGGCGTCGACACCATCAACGGCGGCAACGGCAGCGACACGCTGACCTTCCAGTTCGCCGAAGCCGGTGTCAGCGTCGCGCTGGGCGGTGCCGGCCTCAACGGCCACACGCTGATCAGCGTCGAGAACCTCACCGGTACGGCCTTTGACGACACGCTCGGCGGCGACGCCGGTGCCAACGTCATCACCGGCGGCGCCGGTATCGACACGCTCTATTATGCCGGCGCGCCCGGCGGCGTGACGATCAACCTTGCCACCGGCGGCACCGGCGGCTGGGCCGCGGGCGACACCTATGTCGGCATCGAGAACGTCAAGGGCAATGGCGGGTCGGACAGCATCACCGGCGACGCCAATGCCAACGTCATCATGGGCGGCCTCGGCGCCGACACCCTGAACGGCGGCGACGGCATCGACACCCTGTCCTACGCCGATTCGGCGGCGGGGGTGACGGTCAACATCGGCACCAACTATGCTACCGGCGGCACCGCGGCGCGGGACATCATCTCGAACTTCGAGAATGTTACCGGCAGCAGCCTTGGCGACATGATCACCGGCTCGGCGGGCACCAACGTGCTCGATGGCGCCGATGGCAATGACACCGTCAACGGCGCGGCCGGCACCGATACCGTCATCGGCGGTGGCGGCAACGACATGCTGCGCGGCGGTACCGAGAACGACCTGCTCGAAGGCGGCACCGGCAACGACAACCTCGCCGGCGAAAACAACAACGACACGCTGAATGGCGGCGATGGCATCGATACCCTCACCGGCGGCGCCAATGACGACGTCCTCACCGGCGGCGCCGGCGCTGACTTCCTGACCGGCAGCGCTGGTTTCGATACGTTCGTCATCGACAGCCTGGACGGCACCGACACCATCACCGACTTCCGTTCGGGCCAGGACGATATCGACGTTTCCGGCATCGACGCCTCGACAGCGGCGGGCTTCCAGGCGTTCGATTTCATCGGCACGGCCGCGTTCAGCGCGGCGGGGCAGCTTCGCTTCGTCGTCGCCGGCGCCAGCCGCAGCCTGCAAGGTGATTTCGATGGCGACGGCGTTGCCGACTTCATCGTCACCATCCTCGGCACCCAGAATGTGCTGGCGGGCGATCTCATCCTCGCCTGATCACGGACGCAACAGACAAGCTCGGGGGCCGGTCGCCAGACCGGCCCCTTTTTTGTGCACATCGGTGAAACCGGAGAAAGCCTCAGCCGCGTTCGAACCAGCTTTCGGCCACCTGGCCCCAATCGACGATCGGCCAGCCCCGCGCCGTCGCCAGCCGGCGCAGCGCCGGCGACGGATTGGCAGCGATCGCGACGCCGCCGCTCGCCAGCGCCAGCTCGAACGCCGGCAGATCGGAAACATGGTCCGAGGTGAAGGCGAAAGCGGCACCGTCCAGCGCCGCGGCCAGCCGCGCCGCCTTTGCCGCCCCATAATTGTTCTCGCCGCCCGGCCGCCAGTCGAGCCTGTCGCCGTCCCAGCGCGACGGCGTCGCCAGCACCGCATCGAACCCCAGCGCCGCGCCAATGGCTTCGGCATAATAGGCGTTCGATGCCGTCGCCAGCACCAGCCGGCGCCCGGCGGCGCGGTCGGCCGCCACGGCGGCCAGCGCAGCGGGGAACAGCTCTTCGGCGATCACCCGTGCCGCGAACGCCGCCGCCGCCGGCGCGACGCGCTCGCGCCGCACTCGCCGCCCCATGGCGATGCGGTGCGCCGCCGCCTTCAGCCCGCCGCGCGACACCAGCTTCAGGGCATGGCCGGCGGCCGGCACCAGCAGCAGCGGCAGCAGCACCACCCGCCACGGCGCCTGATGGCGCAGCCAGAACGCCAGCCACGGCACCCAGGTGCCGCGCCGCGTCAGGGTACGATCCAGATCATAGACGGCAAGCCCGACCGGACCGCCCGGGAACCCGTGCCCGGCCCCGGCGTTCCGGGGCCGCTGCAGCGGCGGAAAATCGGCCGGGGTCGGCGACATGATCGGGATCTTTCCATTCTTTTCCACGGCGCTTGTTCTGCTTGCCTCTTGTCGGGAACAAAGCAATCCCGCATCCCTCACAAGGCATGACAGCGCCCGCGATCGAAGATGCCAGCAATGGTGATGGCCGGCGCCTGGCGCTGAGCGGCGATCTCGTCATGGCCCATGCCGGCGAACTGGCCCGGCAGTTGCGCAGCCTGGCGCCGGGCGGCGCATCGCTCGCCGTCGATCTGTCGCATGTCCACCACATCGATACCGCCGGCGCCTGGCTCGTTCACCGCCTCGTTGCCGACTGGAGCGCCGCCGGCGTGCCCGCCCATGTCGAGGGCGCGTCCGCCGATGCCGACCGGCTGATCGCCCAGGTCGCCGCCAACGACCGCCCGGTCGAATGTCGTCCGCCGCGCGGCAACCACATGGTCGAGCGGCTGGAAAAGATCGGCAAGGGCGCCGCCACGACCGCGTACAGTTTCGGCACCTTCCTCGCCTTTCTCGGCCAGACCGTGCTGCTGCTGGCGCGCACCGTTATCGGCCGCCGGCCGCTGCGCTGGCACGCCGTCGTCCATCAGTGCGAGCAGATCGGCGTCAACGCCATCGCCATCGTCGGGCTGCTGCTGTTCCTGGTCGGCATCACCGTGGCGCAGCAGGGCGCGGTGCAACTGCGCCAGTTCGGCGCCGATGTCTTCGTCGTCAATCTGATCGGCCGCGCGACGATGCGCGAGCTCGGCATATTGCTTACCGCGATCATGGTCGCCGGGCGTTCGGCATCGGCGTTCGCGGCGCAGATCGGATCGATGAAACTCAATCAGGAGATCGACGCGCTCGACACCATGGGCCTGTCGGCGGGCGAAGTGCTGGTGGTGCCGCGCGTCATCGCCATGGTGCTGATGCTCACCCTGCTCAGCTTCTTCGGATCGATGATGGCGCTGGCCGGCGGCGGCCTGTTCGTCTGGGTGTCGCTTGATATCCCGCCGGTCAGCTATGTCCAGCGGCTGCGCGAGGTCATCCCGATCAGCGACATGGTCATCGGCCTGGTGAAGGCGCCATTCTTCGGCTTCGTCATCGCCGTGATGGGCTGTTTCCAGGGCATGCAGGTGACCGGCAACGCCGAATCGGTCGGCAGCCGCACCACCCAGGCGGTGGTCGAATCGATCTTCATCGTCATCGTCCTCGATGCCTTTTTCGCCATCTTCTTTTCGGCGCTGGGCTATAATTGATGGCCGCCGAAGCCTCCGCCCTGTCGCCGCGGCTTGCCGATGATGCCGATGTCGCCATCCGCGTCCGCGGGCTCGAAACCGGTTTCGATGGCCGCATCATCCACCACGGCCTCGATCTCGATGTCGTCCATGGCGAGATCCTCGGCGTCGTCGGCGGCTCCGGCGCCGGCAAATCGGTGCTGATGCGCGCCATCATCGGCCTGTTGCAGCCGATCGCCGGCGAAATCACCATCCTGGGCCATGACGCCCACCACCTCGATCCCGCCACGGCGCGGGATCTGCGCCGGCAATGGGGAATCCTGTTCCAGGAAGGCGCGCTGTTCTCCGGGCTGACCGTCGCCGAGAATATCGAAGTGCCGATGCGTGAGTTTCTCGACTTGCCCGACGCGCTGATGGACGAGCTTGCCGGCTACAAGGTCACCATGGTCGGCCTGCCGGCGGAGGCGGCGCGCAAGTTTCCGTCCGAACTTTCGGGCGGCATGAAGAAGCGCGCCGGCCTGGCCCGCGCCCTGTCGCTCGATCCGGTGCTGCTGTTCCTCGACGAGCCGACCGCCGGGCTCGATCCGATCTCGGCCGCCGCGTTCGACGGCCTGATCCGCGTGCTGAAGGAAGCATTGGGGCTGACCGTGTTCCTGATCACCCATGATCTCGATACGCTGCACGCCATCTGTGACCGCGTCGCCGTCCTTGCCGATGGCAAGGTGATCGCCGCCGGCACCATAGCCGAACTGCTGCATTTCGATCATCCTTGGGTGCAGGAGTATTTCAGCGGACCGCGCGGCCGGGCGGCGCTGGCCGGCAAGGATCTGGACATGCACGACGCAGACAGCAGGAAGACCGGCTGATGGAAACCCGCAGCAACTATGCCGTCGTCGGCGCCGTCGTCGTCGGCATCACCATCGCGCTGTTCGCGGCCATCCTGTGGCTGTCGCGATTGAGCGATTCCGATGGCCAGCGCTTCGACATCTTCTTCCGCCAATCGATCAACGGCCTCGCCGTCGGCAGCCCCGTTGCCTTCAACGGCGTGCCGGTCGGCAAGATCGACCAGATCAAGCTGCTGCCCGAAACCCCGCAGTTCGTGCGGGTACGGATTTCGGTGGCCGAGGATGTGCCGGTGCTGCGCGGCACCACCGCCGCTGTCGAAGGCGTCGGCTTCACCGGAGTCAGCCAGATCCAGCTGACCGGCGCCATGCAGGGCGCCGACCGCATCGTCGAGAAAGGGCCCTATGGCGTGCCGGTGATCCCGGCGCGCACCGGCGGGCTGGGCGCGCTGCTCGCCAATGCGCCGGAACTGCTCAACAACATCCAGCGGCTGACCGATCGGCTGTCGGAACTGGTCAACCCCGAAAACCGCAACAGCGTTGCCCGCATCCTGAAGAATGTCGATCGCGCCACCGGCGTCTTCGCCGATCGCGCCCCGGCTATCGCCGATACCATCACCGAGGCGCGGGTGACGCTGAAACAGGCAACCGCCACGCTGCAGCGCATCGACAGCCTGGCCGGCCATGCCGACCAGCTGGTGACCGAAGACGGCAAGGCGCTGGTCGGCGATCTGCGCCGCACCGTGAAGGCCGCTGAAGCCAGCCTGGCGCGCGTCGACCGGCTGACCGCGGCGGCCGAACCGGCGCTGACCGCACTGACCACCGAGACCATTCCCGAAGCCGGGCAATTGTTGCGCGACCTGCGCGAACTGTCGGGCAGCCTGGGGGCCGTCGCCGCCAAGCTCGACGAAGACCCCGTCGGCACGCTCGTCGGCGGCCGCAGCCTGCCCGATTATGTGCCGCCCAAGCCAGTGGAGCCACGGTGATGTCCCCCCGCCTGCCTGTTCTTTTCCTGGCCCTGGCGCTCGCCGGCTGCGGCCCGATCGTGCAGATCGGCGGCAATGCGAAAGCACCGGTCTCGCTGCTGACCATTGCCGCGACCGCGACCCCGCGCCCCTATGCGGGGCCGACACGGCTGGTCGATACGCTCGCCGTTGCCCTGCCGACGGTGCCGGCAACGCTGCAGACATTGCGCCTGCCGGTGACGGGTTCGGCGAGCGAGGTGCGCTATCTCGCCGGCGCGACCTGGGCCGAACAGCCCAACCGCCAGTTCCAGCGCCTGCTCGCCGACACGATCACCGCCAGTGGCACGCCGGTGCTCGACACGCGCCAACCGGCGGTCAGCCCGGCGCGGCTGCTGAGCGGATCGTTGCGCGATTTCGGCCTTGATGTCAGCGGCGCCCCGCAAGTCCGCGTCCGCTTCGATGCCCAGCTCGCCGCGCCGCGCGCCCCCGATGGCCGTGTCGGCATCCGCCGCTTCGAAGCCAGCGAGCCGGTCAGCGACCAGTCCCCCCCCGCCGTCGCCGCGGCGCTCAACCGCGCCGCCAACCGCGTCGCGGCCGAAGTCGCCGACTGGGTGAAGGCGGGCTGACCGGGCGGTGCGCGCGGCCATTTACACCGGCGCCGCAACCCGCAAGAAGACGCCAGACAAAAGGGGAGCCACCACATGCCTTTCATCCGCGCCGACGTCGCACCGATCCTCGACCTGCTCGCCGCCCAGCCCGGGCCGGCATTGAACGATGGCACGCCCGACGAGGGCCGCGCCGGCATGGCGGCGATGGTGCAGATGATGGAGCGGCCGCGGGTCGCGCTCGCCGAGGTCAAGGACCTGACCATCGCCGCCGCCGACGGCCATGCCATCCCGCTGCGCCTCTATCGCGCCAGCCTCGATACGGCGGCGGCGCCGGTGCTGCTCTATTTCCACGGCGGCGGCTGGGTGATCGGCAATATCGAAAGCCATGATTCGCTCTGCGCCGAAATCGCCGCGACCCTGGGCATGACCGTCGTCTCGGTCGATTACCGCCTGGCGCCGGAACATCGCTTTCCGACCGCCGTTGACGATTGCATCGCCGCGGCGCGCTGGGTCGCCGCCAGCCCGGCCGAGATCGGCCATCCGGTGAACGGCATCGTGCCGGCGGGGGACAGCGCCGGTGGCAACCTCGCCGCCGTCACCTGCCAGGAACTGGTCGGCGAAGTCCGCATCCTGGCGCAATGGCTGATCTACCCCGGCGTCGACATGACCGCCGACAGCGGATCGATGCAGGAATTCGCGCAAGGCTATCTGCTGACCAAGGCGCTGATGGACTGGTTCATGGCGCATTATCTGGGCGACGCCGATCCAACGCACGTCCGCGCCTCGCCGCTGTTCGCGGCAAGCCTGGCCGGCCAGCCGCCGGCGCTGGTTTTCACCTGCGGGCTCGATCCGCTGCGCGACCAGGGCCGCGCCTATGCCGCGAAACTGGTGCAGGCCGGCGTGCCGACCGTCTATCGCGACGCCCCCGGCCAGATCCACGGCAGCGCCACGCTGCGCGGCGCCATTCCCTCGGCGCATGACGATCTGCTCGCCAATCTGAAGGCCCTGCGCGCGCTGCTGGAGGACACCGCGGCATGATCCGCCGCGCCGTCGCAGCCGCTGTCCTGCTGCTTGCCGCACCCGTGGCGGCGCAACAGAGCCAGCCCGATCCGGGGGCGCTGCTGCGCGAGATGTGGGGCAAGACCAACAAGCCGACGATCACCATTACCCAGCAACTCTATTCGCGCATCCTGTCGATCAACCTGCCGCGGCCTTTCGTCGTCGCCTACCAAGCGCAGAGAGAGGGCTTCTTCATCATCGAATATATTCCGAACGGTGAATCGCTGACCAACTGGACGCAGATGATTACCGTGACCGCCAACCAGTATATGGGCGCGGCCAAGGTCGAAGATTCAGCCATTGCCGATCTGATGTTCAACAAATTGTCTTGCCCGGGACGGCGCTATACCGATTTCGGCGTGGTGCCGTCGGCGACATCGGTACATCAGCGAGCCCTGGTGATCGGTTGCGACGCCACCGCCGCAAATGCCTACGCTGGCGCCGTTCCCGAAGCTGGCGAGCGAACCGCGATCGCTTTCCTGCGCGACGACGACCATGTCTGGACCGTGCAGTTCGCGCAGCGCAGCTTGCCCGGCCAGGGACAAGCCCTGTTCGATCCAAAGACGGCCGCGGCCAGACTGGCCGGCCTCGGCATTCTGGCCTGCGCCGAAGCCGACGCCACCCCGCCGTGCCGCGAGGCCAGACAGATCGAAGGCCTTAGAAAGGGCCAACCCGCCTCATGATGCCGACCGCCCTGCCCCGCCAGCACAAGTCCGGCCTGCCCTATCGCCCCGGTGTGGGCGTGATGCTGCTCAATTCGCAGGGGCTGGTCTTCGTCGGCCAGCGCCTCGATTCCAAGCTCGAGGCCTGGCAGATGCCACAGGGCGGCATCGACGAGGGCGAGGACCCGCTGCCGGCAGCGTTTCGCGAACTGGAGGAAGAAACCGGCGTACCGGCGCATCTTGCCGAAGTCATCGCCGAAACCCCCGACTGGCACCATTACGACCTGCCCGACGACATGGTCGGCACCATCTGGAAAGGCCGCTACGCCGGCCAGCGCCAGAAATGGTTCGCGATGCGCTTTCTGGGGCAGGACAGCGACGTGGCGATCGACCAACCCCACCCCGAATTCAAGGCCTGGCGCTGGACGGGCATCGAGACGCTGGTCGAACTGGCGGTGCCGTTCAAGCGGGCGCTGTATGAGGATGTGATTGCGGCACTTTCGGCCAGGATTTGAGCCTTGACTGTTTCATCGCGGCACAGGCGAACGGCGTATACGAGGGCGCACCAGCGGAGCTCACCTTGGGCACAAGGTGCGGCACTGGATGCGGTTCATCTTCCCGCAGCTGAGTGCTCTTGAACATAACGAAAAGGCGCTTTTCTGCGGCCGGCGATTTCTGGACGAGGCCGCGGCCTATCTTGCCCATCCGTTGCTCGGTCCGCGGCTGCGCACCTGCACCGCGGCGCTCACGCGCCATGCCAAAGTCGACGCAATAAAGCTGCGGTCGTGCTTGACAATGCTTGCCGTGGTCCCCGGCGCGCCCACCGACTTCGCGACGGCTCTGGCGACGTTGTATGGTGGTGACCGGAACGCATCGACGCTGAAGATCCTGGCAGGCGATCCGGCGAGTGCCGCGTCCTTCGATTTCCTGACTCCTAATGCAGCGCCAGATCATACTCGCGCGGTGAATCGACCGAGTCGGTCAATCGCACGCCTTGGTGAAACAGTTGCTGGGCTTCAGGGCCGACCAAGAATGCCCGGATCTTGACGAATTTTCGGGTCAAGAGCTTCGAAAACTGCTTCATCATCCGGGCACTGACCTCGCTATCGGTCCCGGTCGCCACCCGCCCGGCAACCAACGCGTCGCTGCCAAAACGGCCGCCGGGCTGAAAGACCACGCTATCCGGATTTTCGAGCTGATCGACCAGATACCGCATTTCGGTATTGCCGGCGAGCAGACGGACGTCGACCTTCATGTCGCGAAGCATCACCAGAAAACTCGGGTTGGCGATGGCGCTGCCATAAGTTGCCTGGCCAAGATCAGGAATTGCGGCGACGCTGTCATACTGCCGAATTTCGTTCGATACGAAATTGCCCATTTCCGTGAGGCGCAAGTCGGTAATCTCGGATAGCGCCCCGATCAGGTCATCGCGTGTGGCGTAGAATTGCAGTCGTTTCATTATTGACCCTTCGGCACAAGAATGAGTTGGTCGTTGGGAAAGCGCGTCCGGATGCGGGCGGCCGCGGCAGCTTCGGCGGGTGTGGGCGTCTTGCCGTCGGCCAGAGTGGAAATCGTCTGGATGCGAACGACTTTGCCGTCCTTGGTGGCAGTGATGTCGACAAAGGTGCCGCCCTTGGTACTGCCACCCGGGCCCGGCAGCCACTCCTCGGGGCCGCGGCCGGCGCCAGTCACGGTGAAGCCGTCCTCCTCGTATTTGCTGGCGATGGCATTGTTCTGCTGCCGGGTCTTGGTGCCGCCGAAGCGCCCGCCCTTCTTGGAAAGATAACTCTGCACCGCCGGCGTGTTGGACAAATTGCCCCCTGCCGGCTTCGCCACCGGCGGCTTCGCCGTCGCCTTTACCGTCTTCGCTGCCGCCCGCGTCAGCAGCGTGATCAGCACATCGATCCCCAGGCGCCCAATGACCTTGAGCAGCGCTTTTGCCGCCTTCTTTTCATCGTCCGGGGTCTTGATCGAAGCGATCATCCCCAGACAATCCTCGAGCTGGCCGATCCAGCCGAAGATCTGCAACCCCAGCGAGATCACGGCGATGCCGATCAGCGCCGCATCCATTATCCAGCCGGCGGGGTTGGTCTGCGCGAACGCCCAGATGGCAAAGACGAACGCCAGGGTCGCCAACGTCTGCGGCTCCTTGAGGCTCTTCAGCGCCTCGATGCCGGCGTCGCCGAACGCGTCCTGCCAGTCCTCGGCCGGCAGTTCGGTCATCGCCCGCACCACGCGCATCGCCTTGTCGCTCATCGGCAATTCGGCAATTTCGTCTGGTCGCGGACCCGAGACAATCAGATCGACGCGCGGTACCGGCGGCCCCAGGTCGATCAGCAGCAGGCGGTGCCGCGCCAGCAGGTTGGCCACGCGCTCCGGCGTCGACTGTACCGGCACCTTGGCCGAACAGGTGCCGCCATCGAACGTCCCGAAAGTACTGGCGATGGCATTGGCGACCCCGACGTTGCACAGCATCGCATCGCTAACGATGCGGGCGGCGCGATCGGCCGGAACAAGGGTCAGATGCGTCTTGCGGGTGAGGGCCGTTACGCTGGTCAGCATGTAACTGCGGTTCGGCAATTCCAGGCGTACCGACGCCGACGCCGTTGCCGCCACCGTGCCTGCCTCTGGTGGTTTGCTCGCCACGCTCGTCCCTCAGCCTCGCCCGACCTTAGCACGGCAAGCGGCCGGCGCCACGCGGATGCCGCCGCTACGGCACCACTTCATACCGCCCCAGCCGCGGCGGCAGTTTCGCCCATTGCCCGCCCCGGCCGATCGCGGCGCCGGCGTCGAACAACGACTGCATCCGCGCCGGATCGAAGTCGATCGGGTTCAGTTCCGGGGTGGCATCCGGCAGATAGGCGAGGTTGAAGGTCGCCCCCGTCCGGCGCGCGATCACATAGGCATTGTAGATGCTTGCCGCGGTCACGCTGCGCAGCAATTCGGAAACCGCGCGGCCGACGATCGATGGCGCATTGGCACCGCTCGCCGCCTCGGCACCGCGCCAGCTGACATGGCCGTTGACGATGGTCCACACCGCCTG
>JAIXZK010000197.1 GCA_027489695.1 Sphingomonadales bacterium | reverse complement strand
CGCCGCGATGGTCGCCGGGTCGCCGGCATCGACATGGACATATTCGAACTGGCCGGCGAATTCGGCGATGGCGGCGGGCTCACGATACTGGGCGGCGGCGCCGGCTTCGAGCGCTTCGCTGACCTGGGCGCGAAACGTCGCGGCGTCGAGGTGGGAGCGCGCCGCGCCAATCAGCCGGGTGCCCGGCGGCAGGCGCGTCTCGCGCCACAGATGGTAAAGCGACGGCAGCAGCATGCGGCGCGACAGGTCGCCGGTGGCGCCGAACAGCACGACGGTGCCGACGGGTCGATGGGCCCTGGAAATGATCGCCTCCACGCTTGCGTCGCAACGCCGGCACCTTAGGGCCTTGCCGCGAAAAGCGAAGCCGCCGGAACGCTGCCGGCGCGACTGAATACGATTGCTGCCCGCGGCGCGGCGCTGTTGCACGGCTGCCGCGCCGCGCCGCAATCGTTGTCGGCCCGGCCGCCGCCGCTTGAGTGACGGCCGCCGCCTGGCCCATAACAATCGCATCAAGACGGGGCGACAATGCCCCGCTGGGAGGAAAGTCGGTAACCCGTGAACCAGTTTCGCCCGCGCCGGGCGACGTCGTTCGACATTGCGGAACTGGCCGGCGTGTCGCAATCGACCGTCAGCCGGGCGCTTTCGGGCAGCACTTCGGTAAGCGAAGGCACGCGGCTGAAGGTCGCCAATGCGGCGCAGTTGCTCAACTATCGCGTCGATATCGCGGCGCGCAACCTGCGGGCGCAATGCACCCGCACCATCGCGCTGCTGCTGCGCGACGATACCGATACCTTCGCGCGGCCGATCAACCCGTTCTTCCTCGATCTGATCGGCAACATCACCATGCGCGCGGCGCGCCGCGGTTATGACACGCTGCTGAGTTTCCAGCAGTTTTCCAACGACTGGCGCGCCGATTATACCGAGCGCGGCCGCGCCGACGGCATCATCTTCCTCGGCTATGGCGATTTCCTGACCTATGCGCAGCGCATCGGCCGGCTCGACGAGACCGGCGCCGCCTATATCACCTGGGGTCCGGGGGTTGCCGGCGGCCCCGATGCGCCTGCCGGCGGCGCCGGCCATTTCGTCGGTTGCGACAATGAAGCCGGCGGCTATGCGGCGACCGCGCACCTGCTCCGCCTCGGCCGCCGCCGCATCGCCTTCCTCGGCGATACCACGCCGCACTATCCCGAATTCCGCGCCCGCTGGCAGGGCTATCTCGCCGCCCATGCCGCCGCCGGCATCAACGTCGATCCGCGCCTCGTCGGTGCCGTCGACAGCTGCGAAAACGCTGGCCGCGACAGCATGGCCGCCCTGCTGAACATCGATCCCGCCATCGATGGCGTCTTCGCCAGCACCGACATCGTCGCCATCGGCGCGATGCGGGCACTGCGCGAGGCCGGCCGCGCCATTCCGCGCGATGTCTCCGTCGTCGGCTTCGACGATATCTACGCAGCGCCGCTGGTCGATCCGCCGCTGACCACGGTGCGCCAGGACGCCGCGCTCGCCGCCGAACGGCTGGTCGACGGCCTGCTGCGCCTGATCGACGGCGAAGCCATCGCTTCGGAGAAAGTGCCGCCGGCGCTGATCGTGCGGGGTAGTTGCGGCGGGTAAAGGAAGGGTGCCTCCGGCGGCTGGGGCCTCAGGCCCCAGACCCCATCGAGATTTATCCACTCAATACAGACGGTTGATGCCAGGAGGCAATCAACGAAATGGGGTCTGGGGCCTACGGCCCCAGCCGCCGGAGGCAAAAAACTTCCTTCAATCCACGGCCGCCCGCGCCGTCCACAGGCCGAAGCCGAGGATGACCGCGTAGCAGGCGACGGCGACGATCGGGGCGAGCACCAGCCCGGCGGAATCGGCGACGGCGCCGATCGCCAGCGGCACCAGTGCGCCGCCGACGATGGCGGTGCACAATATGCCCGACGCCTGCGGGGCTTCGGCGTCGAGACCCTGGGTCGCCAGGCTGAAGATGGTCGGGAACATGATCGAATTGGCGAGGCCGACGGCGACCAGCGCATAGCCGGCGACGGCGCCGGTGCCGACCATGCCGGCCAGGCAGAGCGCGATGGCGGTCCCGGCGAAGATCGCCAGCAGGCGCCCGGGCAGCACCAGCCGCAGCAGGAAGCCGCCCGCCATCCGCCCGGCGAGCGCGCCGAGCCAGTAATAGGAGAGCAGCACGCCGGCATCGCGCGGGGCGAGGCCGAGGGTGCGGGCGTCGCCGAGCCAGGCGACCATGATCGAGGCGAGGCCGACTTCGGCGCCGACATAGACGAAGATGCACAGCGCACCGAAGGCGAGGCGCGGGCGCGCCAGCAGGGCGAGCAGCCCGCCGGTTTCGAGCCGCTCGACCGCCTGGGCGTCGAGCACGCGGCGGCGGCTCCAGAAGAACAGTGCGATGGCGACGAGCACGATGGCAAGGCCGGTATAGGCGGTGCCGATAACCTGGGTTTCCGCCGCGCGAAAGGCATCGAGCGCCGGGCCGGTCAGGCCTTCGCCGCTGGCCTGGGCCTCGGCGCCGAGCAGGAATTCGGCGCCGAAGCGGATCATCAGGAAGACGCCGAGCGAGTTGAAGAATTGGGCGAAGGTCAGCCGGCTCGACGCGGTTTCGGCGGGGCCGAGCGCCAGGATCAGCGGGTTGACCGCGACCTGAAGCAGGGTGATGCCGCCGCCGAGCAGGAACAGCGCGACCAGGAAGGGCACGAACTGCCCCGAATTCGCCGCCGGGATGAAGAGCAGGCAGGCGGCCGCCATGATGCCGAAGCCGAGCACCAGGCCGCGGAAATAGCCGAGGCGCTGCATCAGGAGGCCGGCCGGGATCGAGACCAGCGCATAGCTGGTGAAAAAGGCGAACTGCACCAGCATGCCGCCGGTATAGCTGAGCGCGAACAGCCCCTTCAATTTGGGTACCAGCAGGTCGTTCAGGTTGGTGATGCCGCCGAACAGGAAGAAGACGGCGACGACCAGCGCCAGCAGCGGCGTGTTGCCGGCGCGCGTGGCCGGCGCGGTGGCGGCGGGCGGCATGGTCATCGATCGTCTCCCAATGTCCAGGCCAGCACCTCGTCGAGGCGGGTGGCCCAGGCATTTTCCTCATGTTCGGCGCCCTGATAGACGCGCGAGCGGAAATCCCGGTCGGGCCGCCACCCCGCCGCGACCAGGCCCGCGTCGAGCACGGCCTGATAGGGCGCGTAATATTGATCAAGGGTCGCGGTGCCGTGATCGAACCAGATCCGGCGGCCGGCCGGGGCGCCGATCCGCGTCGCGGCATAGCGCGCCCAGGCTGCCTCGACATCGACGGCGAAGGGCGGCGGCGCGTCGCCGGCGGGGCCGAGCAGCGGCAGGTGCGTCGAGACCGCGGCGGCGCGGCCGAAGACACGGGGGTAATCGGTGATCGCGGCAAGGCTGATCAGGCCGCCCATGCTCGATCCGACGATGGCGGTATCGGCGCGGCCGGGCCGGGTGCGGAAGCTTGCATCGATGCGCGGCTTCAGCGTCGTCACGAGGAAGGCGAGATAGCGATCGGCGAGCAAAGGCCCGCCGGCGCGCGCCGCGATGGCGGCACGGGTGTCGGCCGCGAGCAGGCGGAAGATGCCGACTGGCAGATATTGGCGGTAGCGCGCATCGCCGGGGTGCCAGACGGCAACGATGATCGTCGGCGCGATCCGGCCGGCCGCCATCAGCCGGGTGACGGCGCGATCGGCGGCCCAGACCTTGCCATAGCCGGCGACACGCGGATCGAAGACGTTCTGGCCGTCGTGCATGTAGAGGACGCGATGGCGCTCGCGGCTGGCGTCATAGCCGGCGGGCAGCCAGATGGTGACGCGTACCGGCCCCAGCGCGGCATCCGGGATCACCCAATCGACCAGCCGGCCGCTGGCGACGTCGAGCGCGCCCGGCGGCAGGTCCTGCGGCGCGGCGTGCAGCGGCGCCGCGAGCAGCAGCAGCGCCGAAGCCAGCGCGGCGCGGATCACTTGGCCGGCGCCAGCCGCACCGCGAAGCCGCCGGCCGGGCCCATGCGCAGCGCGAGACTGTCCGCGGCGGTGACCATGCGCTCCTCGATGACGATATCGTGGCGGTGCTCGTTGCGGTAATCGGCTTGCCCGCCATCGCGGTAGATCGTCGCCTGGAAGCGCTGGCCCGCGGGCAGGAAGGCGAGCGGCACGCTGACCTCGCGCGCCTCGCCGTTGGTGATGCCGCCGAGATACCAGGCGGCGCTGGCGCGATCCTGCCGCGCCTGCACGACAAAGGTACCGACCTCGCCCAGCAGCGTTTTCGTCTCCGCCCAATCGGCCGGCACATCGCGGACAAAGGCCAGCTCGCGCGGGAATTTCGCCAGATTTTCCGGCAGGTCGGCGGCCATCTGGATCGGCGAATGGAGCACGACATAGAGCGCCAGCTGCCGCGCCAGCGTCGAGGTCAGGAAATTGCCGGCCTTGCCGGTAAGGCTGAACACGCCGGGGGTATAGTCCATCGGGCCGGCCAGCATGCGCGTGAAGACCAGGGTCGGTTCATGGTCGGGGCCGTTGTCCGGATTGCCCCAGGCATTGTATTCCATGCCGCGCGCGCCTTCGCGGCTGACCCAGTTCGGCCAGGTGCGCCGAAGCCCGGTGTCCTTCACCTGTTCTTGGGCATCGATGGCAATATGGTGACGCGCCGCGGTTTCGACGACGCGCAGATGGTGCTGCACGCTGCACTGGCCCTCGTGCCATTCGCGCTGCTGGCCGCCATCGGGCGCACGGGCGATGATGCCGCCGGCGTCGGCCACATAGCCGGTCTTGACGGCGCCGACGCCCAATCGCTCGT
>JAIXZK010000367.1 GCA_027489695.1 Sphingomonadales bacterium | reverse complement strand
GAGATCATCGGGCTGCACTTCGAATATGGCGACGATCCGGCGCGCGCCTTCCGCCAGATCGACAGTTTCGGCGCGCGTTACCGCATCCCCTATCCGCTGCTGCTCGCCGGCCAGCCGACGCCCGAATCGACGAAAGCCGCGCTCGGCGCGCTCGGCCCGGTGAAAGTCTATCCCTCCACCATCTTCATCGGCCGCGATGGCCGGGTCCGCGAAGTCCATGTCGGCTGGGCCGGGCCGGCGACCGGGCCGCTGAATGCCAAGGCCAAGCGTGATTTCGATATGACGGTGCAGCGGTTGTTGCGCGAGAAGGTATAGCCAGCGGACCCCATTTCGCGAGGTCTGACGCAACAACATGGGGTCCGCGACCTAAGGCCCCGGCCGCTGGAGGCCAACTTCCTTAATCCACAGGATTGCCACGCCCCGTCCTGCCCTCGCATGGTGCCGCAAAAGGGGAGAAATCATGCAGGATCTGGCAGGCAAGGTTGCGTTCGTCACTGGCGCTGCTTCGGGAATCGGCCTCGGCATCGCGACGGCGCTGGCGCAGAGCGGCGTCAAGGTGATGCTTTGCGACATCGAGGCCGATGCGCTGGCAACCGCGGTGGCGGCGCTGAAGGCGACCAATGCCGATGTCGAGGGCGTGCGCGCCGATGTGTCGCTGAAGGCCGAGCTGCAGGCCGCGGCCGACGCCACCATCGAACGCTTCGGCAAGGTCCATATCCTCGTCAACAACGCCGGTGTCGGCGGTGGCGCCGGCTATGGCCAATGGACCGATGCGAGCTGGGACTGGACGATCGGCGTCAATCTGATGTCGGTGGTCTGGGGCTTCGAAATCTTCGGGCCGCTGCTCGAATCGCATGGCGAAGGCGGCCAGATCGTCTCGACGGCGTCGATGGCCGGGCTGATTCCGGGCACCAATCCTTCCTACAACGTCACCAAATATGGCGTCGTGGCGCTGTCGGAACTGCTGCGCGGACAAATGGCGCCCCGCGGCATCGGCGTTTCGGTGCTCTGCCCCGGCTTCATCCGCACCCGCATCATGGAATCGCGCCGCGCCCTGCCGGAGCGCCTGGCCGGCACCGTCGAAACCCCGGTGATCGACGATCCTGCCGCCGACGCGATCCTCAAGCTCGCCGAACAGGCCATCGCCCATGGCATCGATCCGCTCTGGGTCGGCGAACTGGTGGTCGAAGCGATCGAGGGCGATTGGCCCTATATTCTGACCGATACCCAGTTCGAACCGCTGTTCGATGCCCGGGTGGCGGAGATCAAGGCCGGTTTCGACAAGATTCGGGACCGGGTGGCGCGGCGCTAGAGGCGGGAATCAGGCCTCCGGCGGCTGGGGCCTTGGGGTCCGGACCCCGGGCCCCAGACCCCGTTTTGTTCGATTTTCGCATTCCCTGGCGTGGCATTGGGCGCGTGAACCCCAGCGAAATGGGGTCTGGGGCCCAAGGCCCCAGCCGCCGGAGGCATCACTTTACTGCCCGGTGAGCACGAACTTTTCCGGAAACTTCGCCGTCGCGTCGGCATAAAAGCCCTGGATGATGGCGAGATCGGCGAGATAATCGCCGCTTGGCCACAGGGTTGCCGGCAGGCTGACGGTCTTTTTGGCATAGTCCATGACGGCGAAAGTGATCGGCACCCCGGCGCCGACGGCGATGTGGTAGAAGCCGGACTTCCATTTCTGCACGGCGTGGCGGGTGCCCTCGGGGGGCACGACGAGCACGAGATCGTCGGTGGCGGCGAAGGCGGCTTTCATTGCCGAGACGACGTCATTGTTGCGGGCGCGGTCGATGGGAATGCAACCGGTCCAGCGCACAATGCCGCCGAAGGGGCCATCGGTCAGGCTCTTCTTGCCCATGTAGCGCAGGCGGATGCGCCATTTGGCGGCCGCTGCGATCATCCAGATGCCGTCCCAGTTCGATGTGTGCGGCCCGGCGGTGATGACGACCTTGCGGTCGGCCGGCCAGTCCCCGGCGATTTTCCAGCCGCCGAGTGCCAGGAAAGCCGTGCCGATCCAGTGCCAGATCTCCATGGCGAGGCCGCGGCGGGGCAGCGAGCGGGCGACGCTCAGGTCGTGGACGATCAGGGTGCCGGGCGCTGCCATCGCTGGGCGCTAGCAGAAGCGGGTGGCGGTTGCCAATCGTTGCAAAGGCGGGTGGCTTTTCGTCGCCGTGACGGCTTCCTACATGGGCTTTTCGCCAGCAATCACCGAAAGCCCACCCCTTCCCATGGCAGATTTCCCCGATTGGCACGGCACGACCATCGTGTCGGTGCGCAAGAATGGCCGCGTCACCGTCGCCGGCGACGGCCAGGTTTCGATGGGCCCGACGATCATGAAGCCCAATGCCAAAAAGGTCCGGCGGCTGGGGCCCAAGGGTGACGTGATCGGCGGTTTCGCCGGCGCTACCGCCGATGCCTTTACCCTGTTCGAGCGGCTGGAGGCCAAGCTGGAACGCTATCCCGGGCAATTGACCCGCGCCGCGGTCGAACTCGCCAAGGACTGGCGGACGGATCGCTATCTGCGCCGGCTGGAAGCGATGATGATCGTCGCCGACAAGGAGGTAACGCTGGTGCTGACCGGCACTGGCGATGTGCTGGAACCGGTCGGCGGCATGGCGGCAATCGGTTCGGGCGGCAATTTCGCCCTGGCCGCGGCACGCGCGCTGGGTGATTCGGACCATGATGCCGAGACCATCGCCCGCCGCGCCATGGCGATTGCCGCCGAGCTTTGCGTTTACACCAACGATCAGCTGACCGTCGAAACCATCGATGCGACGGTGGCCGGAGACGCCCAATGACTGCCATGAGTCCGATTGCCGCCATCGATGCCGGCCTGACCCCGAAAGCCATCGTCGCGGCACTCGATCGCCATATCGTCGGCCAGGACGATGCCAAGCGCGCCGTTGCGGTTGCCCTGCGCAATCGCTGGCGGCGGCAGCGGCTCGGCGACGATCTGCGCGACGAGGTGACGCCGAAGAACATATTGATGATCGGGCCGACCGGCTGCGGCAAGACCGAGATCAGCCGGCGGCTGGCCAGGCTGGCCGGGGCGCCGTTCCTGAAGATCGAGGCGACCAAGTTCACCGAGGTCGGCTATGTCGGCCGCGATGTCG
>JAIXZK010000184.1 GCA_027489695.1 Sphingomonadales bacterium | reverse complement strand
TCCCGCGCCCGCGCGCCATTGGCGAGGCCCGGCCCGATCGCCACCGCCCCCAGCCGCCGATCGCCGAGCATCGCCTGCCCCGCCGCATCGCTGCGCGCCATCACCGCGTCCGCCGGCAGACCCAGCCCCGGCCCGGTCAGCGTCACCAGCCCGGCGCCACTGCGCAGCGCCGCCAGCGCAGTGAGCCGAGTCGCGCCGCAATGATGGCCGGTGCCGGCAACGACGAGCACCGCACCGCGGGCATATTTGTGCGTGTCCGGCCCCGGCATTTGCAGGCGCGGCGGTGCCACCAGCCGCGCCGCGCCGTCCGGCATTGCCACCCCGATGTCTGCAACCACCAGCCGGCCGCACAGCCCACCGCCGGCGCCAAGGACATGGCCGCGCTTTGCCGCGCCGAAGGTGACGGTCAGGTCCGCCTTGAGCGGCCGGCCGAGCGCCGCGCCGGTGCCGGCATCGACGCCGCTGGCGATATCGACCGCCACCACCGCGCCCGCCCCGCGCACCCGGTCGAGCGCTGACTGCGCCCCCTCCGGCAGCGGGCGCGCGAGGCCGGTGCCGTAAAGCGCGTCGATAACCAGCGGTGCAGCGCGCGCCGCGGCGAGCGACAGCACCTTCCCGCCCCAGCGTGCCGCCATCGTCGCCGCCGGCTCGCTCGAAGGCGCCGCCTCGGCGGCCACCGTCACGCGCCAACCGGCGGCGCGCAAGGCACAGGCAATGCCATAGCCGTCGCCGCCATTGTTGCCCGGCCCGCACAGCACCAACGCCGAACGCACCCCGCTGAACCGCCGGATCGCCAGCGCCGCCGCCGCGCTGGCCCGCTCCATCAGCGCCAGCGCCGGCGTGCCGGCAACGATCGCCACCGCCTCGGCAGCGCGCATCTCGGCCGGGGTCAGCAGCGGCGGGCCGGCGTTGAAGGAAATCATGCTCACGCCCCGCGCTCTAGCAAGCGGCAGCGCCGCTGGCGCGGAATTTCATCGCGACGGCCAGGCCCAGCGCGGCGGCTCGGCATCGCGCACCCGGGTTTCGCCGAGCTGCTTTTCCAGCACCACCGCCGCCGCGCACGGCTCTTGCCGCAGCATCTCGACCAGCGCCTCGCTGTGCGAAACCAGCACGATCTGGCAATGTTCGGCGGCCTGCACCAGCAACCGCGCCAGCGCCGGCAGCAGATCGGGATGCAGACTGCCCTCCGGTTCGTTGAGGATCATCAGCGCCGGCGGCCGCGGCGACAGCAGCGCCGCCACCAGCAGCAGATAGCGCAGCGTGCCGTCCGAAAGCTCCGCCGCCGCTAGCGGCCGCAGCAGCCCCGGCTGCGTCATGGCGAGCGCGCCGTCCTCGACGCGCAGCCGCGAGCCCGGAAAGGCATCGTCGATCGCCGCGGCCAGCGCCGCCTCGTCGCCGATGGCGATGATGGTCAGCAGCGCCGCCGCCAGATCGGCACCATCGCTGGCCAGCACCGGCGTATAGGTCAGCACCTGCCCCGCCCGTGCCGGCGCGTCGCGATCGGTGCGCAAAGTGTCGTAGAAGCGCCAGTTGCGCATCCGCTCGCGCAGCATCAGCAGCTCGAACCCATCCTGCGGATCGGCGCAATGCGTCACCATCGAATCAAAGCCGGGCAGGCTTTCGAAGCTGTTTCGCCACTCGCCGGTCTCGCCGCTGCGCAGCCGCACCAGCGGCCCGCGGCGCTCGGCGAACAGATTGGCGCGGGCGAGGCGCGGCCCGGTCCACATCGCCTCCAGCTTGATTTCGGGATCATTGGCGAAATGGCCGCTATCGCTCGGCATGCCGAGATCGATGGCATAGCCGAAATCATCATCGGCAAAGCCCAGTTGCAGCGCCACCGGGCCCGACCGCACCAGGCCCTGCACCGGCATGGTGCCCTGCTTCATCTCGCGGCTGAACCGCTCCGGCCCGGCCCAGAGTGTCGAGCCGAGGCCACCTTCCAGCGCCAGCGAAGCGATCAGCCGCCCCTGCGCGATCTCCGCCAGCAGCCGCAACGCGCGATACAGGCTGGATTTGCCGCTGCCATTGGCGCCGGTGACGATGGTGAGCGGCGCCAGCTCGATGGTCAGATCGCGCAGCGAGCGATAGCCGGCGATGGCCAGGCAGCGGATCATGCCGCGCCGGCGGCCATGCCCGCGATGCGGCGCGGCCCGTCGATCATCGGCACCGGTGCATCGGGATCATCGATCGGGCTGCTTGTCATGTTGGATGCGCAATGTAACAAGCCGCGCCGATGATACCACGGATTATTCTGCCGGTCCTGCTGCTGCTCGGCAGCTGCGCCCCCTCGCCGCTCCATGTCGGTCGCAAGGACGCGGCCGTGGGCAATATCCCGCGCGACGATCGCGGCGAGCCGGTGATGGCGATGATCCCGCCACCGCCGCCGGGGAGCACGGCCGCGGCACCGGTGCCGGTGCTGCCGCCGAAATAAGGCGGACGCTCCCTAGATATCCGCAAACACATGCGTTTCGGCGCGCGCGCCGGGGTGAGTCACCGCCCCCTGCCGCGCCGGGCCGGCGGTCTGCGCGAATTTCCAGATCGCGCCCGATTGATAGTCATGCGCTCGCGGCCGCCACGCCGCCCGCCGCGCGGCGAGCACGTCCTCGGCCACGTCGAGGTCGATGGTGCCGGCGGCAGCATCGATGCTGATGATGTCGCCATCCTCGACCAGCGCGATCGGGCCGCCGTCGGCCGCTTCCGGCCCGACATGGCCGATGCAGAAACCGCGGGTGGCGCCGGAGAAACGACCATCGGTGATCAGCGCGACATGCTCGCCCAAACCCTGGCCATAGAGCGCCGCCGTCGTCGACAGCATCTCGCGCATCCCCGGCCCGCCCTTCGGCCCTTCATAGCGGATGACGATGACACAGCCCGCCTCGATCGAGCGCGCCTCGACCGCGGCGAAGCAATCCTCCTCGCAATCGAACACCCGCGCCGGGCCGCTGAACTGCAACCGCGCCATGCCGGCGACCTTGACGATGGCGCCATCGGGGGCGAGCGAACCGCGCAGCCCGACGACCCCGCCGGTCGGCGACAGCGGCGCGGAGACCGGATAGATCACCTTCTGGTCCGGGTTCCAGGTGATCTCCGCGATATTCTCGGCGAGCGTCCGGCCGGTCACGGTCATGCAATCGCCGTGCAGCAGCCCGGCATCGAACAACTGGCGCAGCACCATATAGACGCCGCCGGCATCGTGCATGTCCTTCGCCACATACTTCCCACCCGGCTTCAAGTCCGCGATGTAAGGCGTTGACTTGAATATCTCGGCAACATCGAACAGGTCGAAATCGATGCCGCATTCATTGGCCATCGCCGGCAGGTGCAGCGCGGCGTTGGTCGAACCGCCGGTGGCGGCGACGACGCGCGCCGCATTCTCGAACGCTTCACGCGTGCAGATGTCGCGCGGCCGGATGTTGCGCTCGATCAGCGTCATGATCTGGCGGCCGGCGGCGATGGCGATATCGGCGCGGCTGGCATAGGGCGCCGGCGCCATGTTGCTGTTCGGCAGCGACAGCCCGATCGCCTCGCCGACGCAGGCCATGGTGTTGGCGGTGAACTGGCCGCCACAGGCGCCATGGCCGGGGCACGCCACCTTTTCCAGCGCCGTCAGCCGCGCCAGCGGGCAGGACCCGGCGGAAAAACCCCCGACCGCTTCGAACACATCGACAACGGTCACATCCTTGCCTTCGAACACGCCGGGCAGGATCGAGCCGCCATAGACGAAGATCGACGGCACGTTCAGCCGCAGCATCGCCATCATCATGCCGGGCAGCGACTTGTCGCAGCCGGCAAAGCCGATCAGCGCGTCATAGCAATGGCCGCGCACCGAAAGCTCCACCGAATCGGCGATGACCTCGCGGCTGACCAGCGAGGATTTCATTCCCTGATGGCCCATGGCGATGCCATCGGTGACAGTGATGGTATTGAACCGCCGCGGCATGCCGCCGGCTTCGTCCACCCCCTGGCGGCAGACATCGGCCTGGGCATCCAATGTGGTGTTGCACGGCGCCGAATCATTGCCCGCCGAAGCGATACCGACGAACGGCCGCGCGATCTCCTCCTCGCTCAGCCCCATGGCGTAATAGTAACTGCGATGCGGCGCCCGTTCGGGACCGACGCTGACATGGCGACTGGGCAGGCGGGATTTGTCGAAACGGCTCATGGCGGAGGCTTGGCGCGACGATGCCCTCCGCGTCAAGCCGACGTTTCGATGACGGTGGCAGCCTCGATGGTGCGCCGTCATCCCCGATAATGCCGCCCCTTTTTCCCGATTACGGGCTTCCGACAAAAGTCGCTGGCGCGTTATTCGATGGTGGCGGGTTGCGGGGGTGTGTGGTGTCGGGTCAGCCGCCGCAGCAGCGACGATGTATCCTGGCGGCCACCGCCCATCGCCTGGACATCGGCGTAGAATTGATCGACCAGCGCCGCCAGCGGCAGGGCGGCGCCCAGTTCGCGCGCCGCATCGAGCGCCAGCCCCAGGTCCTTGCGCATCCAGTCGACGGCGAAGCCGAAATCATATTCGCCGCGCGCCATGGTGGCGGCGCGATTTTCCATCTGCCAGCTCTGCGCCGCGCCTTTCGAGATCACCGAGACGAGCTGATCGAGATCGAGCCCCGCCGCCCGGCCGAACGCCAGCCCCTCGGCCAGGCCCTGGACGACGCCGGCGATGCAGATCTGGTTGACCATCTTGGCAAGCTGGCCGCTGCCGGCCGGGCCCATATGGCCGATGCGCCGGGCATAGGCGGTCATCACCGGTTCGGCGGCGGCAAAGGCCGCGTCGCTGCCACCGCACATGATGGTGAGCTGGCCGTTCTCGGCGCCGGCCTGGCCGCCTGAAACCGGCGCATCGACGACGAGCAGGCCGCGCGCCGCGCCGGCCTCGGCGAGTTCGCGAGCGATGCTCGCCGAAACGGTGGTGTGATCGATGAACAGGCTGCCCGGCGCCATGGCGGCAAAGGCACCGCCCTCGCCCAGCGTCACGGCGCGCAAATCGGCATCGGCGCCGACACAGGCAAGCACCGCTTCGGCATCCTGCGCGGCCGCGGCCGGCGTCGGCGCCGCGCGGCCGCCATGCGCCGCCACCCAGGCCGCGGCACGCGCCATGGTGCGGTTGAACACCGTGACCTCATGCCCCGCCGCCGCCAGATGCCGCGCCATCGGCGCGCCCATCACGCCAAGCCCCAGAAATGCAATGCGCATCGATCCCCCTGCCCCCGTCCGCCACGGTCGGCGGTCGGCGATCCTCTAGCCAATGATCACCGCCGACAGAAGCCGCCGACGCCGCGCGCCCGGATCATACCACCGCGCCGAACACTTTCCCGACCAGCGCCGACGCCGCCAGCGCCAGCGCGCCCCAGAACAGCACGCGCGCAGTCGGGCGCAGCACGGGCGCGCCGCCCAGTCGGGCCCCCACCACCCCGAGCAGCACCAGGAACAGCAGCGCCGCCGCCGTCACCACCCAGCCGAGCCAGGCCAGCGGCACCAGGGCCGCCACCAGCAGCGGCAGGCCGGCGCCGGTGGCGAAGGCCGCCGCCGAGGCCAGCGCTGCCTGGATCGGCCGCGCTGCCATCGTCTCGCTCAGGCCAAGCTCGTCACGGGCATGGGCGGAGAGCGCATCATGTGCCATCAGCTGCGCCGCCACCGCCCCGGCAGCCGCCGCATCGAGACCGCGGCCCTGGTAGATTGCCGCCAGTTCGCGCGTTTCGGCGGCGGGATCGGCGGCAAGTTCGGCGGATTCGCGCGCCAGATCGGCCTTTTCGGCATCGGCCTGCGACGATACCGAGACATATTCCCCCGCCGCCATCGACATGGCGCCGGCGACGAGCCCGGCGACGCCGCTGATCATCACCTGGCCATGGTCGGTCGCCGCGACCGCCACGCCGACCAGCAGTGCCGCGGTCGAGACAATCCCGTCATTGGCACCGAGCACGGCGGCACGCAGCCAGCCGGCGCGATCCAGGCGATGCATTTCCATGTGCGGGTGACGTGCCATTGCTGCTCCCATCCACCCCTTGCGATCCTAGCATGCGCCGGCGCGATGACCAATGCCGGCAATGTCGCGTCCGTCACATCTGGCCAAGGATGGCCGCCACGCCTAAGGGGCGTGCATGACTGCCCTGCCCGCCACCGCCCCCGAAACGCTGCCGATCGCGCTTGCCGATATTGAAGCCGCGGCGCGCGCCATTGAGGGCGCCGTGGTGAAGACGCCGTGCCTGCACAGCCAGACGCTCTCCGAAATCACCGGCGCCGAAATCTGGCTGAAGTTCGAGAATTTGCAGTTCACCGCCGCCTACAAGGAGCGCGGCGCGCTCAACAAGCTGCTCAGCCTGACGCCGGCGGAGCGGCAGCGCGGCGTCATCGCGGCATCGGCCGGCAACCATGCGCAGGGGCTGGCCTATCACGCCCGCCGCCTCGGCATTCCGGCCACCATCGTCATGCCGCGCTTCACGCCGATCGTGAAGGTGCAGCAGACCGAAAGCCATGGCGCCGATGTCGTGTTGCACGGCGAGAAGTTCGAGGATGCCAGCGCCCATGCCCATGAGCTGGCGGCGAAGCGCGGCTTTGTCTTCGTGCCGCCCTTCGACGACGCGCTGGTGATGGCTGGCCAGGGCACGGTGGCGCTGGAAATGCTGGCCGCGGTGCCCGATCTCGACACGCTGATCGTGCCGATCGGCGGCGGCGGACTGGTCTCCGGCATGGCCACGGCGGCCAAGGCGATCAACCCGAAGATCGAGGTGATCGGCGTCCAGGCCGAGCTTTATCCGTCGATGTACGCGCTGCTGCGCGGCGAGACGCTGATCTGCGATGGCGACACGCTGGCCGAAGGCATCGCCGTCAAGACGCCGGGCGTGCTGACCGCGGCGGTGGTGCGGGCGCTGGTCGACGATATCGTGCTGGTCAGCGAGCGTGACCTTGAGCGCGCGGTTTCGATGCTGCTCAACATCGAGAAGACCGTGGTGGAGGGCGCCGGTGCCGCCGGCCTCGCCGCACTGCTGGCGCATCCGCGGCGCTTCCGGGGGGCGAAGGTCGGCCTCGTCATCTGCGGCGGCAATATCGACACGCGGCTGCTGGCGAATGTGCTGCTGCGCGAGCTGGCGCGCGCCGGGCGGCTGGCGCGGCTGCGCATCCGGCTGAAGGACCGGCCGGGGCAGTTGTTCGAAGTGATGCGGGTGTTCGACCAGAAGCAGGTCAACATCCTCGAAATCTATCACCAGCGCGTGTTCACCAATCTGCCGGCCAAGGGGCTGATCACTGATATCGAGTGCGAGACGCGCGACCGCGATCACCTCGACCGGCTGGTCGAGGCGCTGCGCGCGGCGGGCTATGATGTGCGGCTGATCGAGGCGGATTGACCGCCGCGCGCCAAACGTCGCGCCCGCTGCAAAGGCTTTTCATCCGCAAGAAGCGCGCTACCATGCCGTCTCTAACGCCGGATGGGGGCGCCAAGCGTTGACGGACCAGAGTTTCCGCTTTCCGCGCTTCTTCGTGACGGCGCCAGCGCCCTGCCCCTATGTGCCGGGCCGCACGGAGCGCAAGGTCTTCGCCGAACTGAAGGGCCATGGCGCCGGTGACATGAACGAAGCGCTCGGCCGCATCGGCTTCCGTCGCAGCCAGAATGTCGTCTATCGCCCGTCCTGCGACTTCTGCCAGGCCTGCGTTTCGGTGCGGGTGGTAGCGCCGCGCTTCCGGCCGAGCGCCAGCCAGAAGAAGCAGCTGCGCCGCCATGCCGATCTGGAAGTGCACGCCTGCGAACCCTGGTCGACCGAGGAACAATGGCAGCTGCTGCGCCGCTATCTCGCCAGCCGCCACCCGAAGGGCGGCATGGCTGGCATGGATGGCCATGACTATGCCGACATGGTCGAACAATCGCCGGTCGATACCGTGGTCGTCGAATATCGCGAGCCGAGCCTCGGCGGCCGGCCGGGCCGGCTGGTCGGCTGTTGCCTGACCGACAAGCAGTCGGACGGGCTTTCGATGATCTATAGCTTCTATGATCCCGAAGCCCCCGGCCGGAAGGGCCTGGGCAATTACATCATCCTCGATCACATCACCCGCGCCGGCCGGGCCGGCCTGCCCTATGTCTATCTTGGCTACTGGATCGAAGGCTGCGACCGCATGGCCTACAAGCGGCAGTACCAGCCGGCGGAGGCCTTGCTGGCCGGGGTGTGGCGGGATCTCTCCTGAAGCCGCTGCCGCGCCGATTGCAACGCAAACTTCACGAATTTCGGGACTGGCCGACTGCCGAATTCGCCGTTACCCTTTGCCCATTGGTAATTGCGGCAGGGGGGCCGGGAGCAATGCGCCATAGTCTGTGGTTGGCAGCGGCGGGCGGCGCCGCGGCACTGGCGGTGCCCGCGGTCGCGGCGCCGCCGGCGGCGCCATGCAGCCCCGGTTCCTATTCGAACACCGGCAACATCCCCTGCACATCCGCCAGCCCGGGTTTCTTCGTTTCGGGCGTTGGCCGTACGAGCCAGACACCGGCGCAGATCGGCTATTATGTGCCGACCAGCGGCGCCAGCGGTCAGACCCCGGCCAGCCCTGGCCATTATGTCAATTTCACCGCGTCATCCTCCCAGACCAGTGCCGATCCGGGCTATTATGTCTCTGGCTCGGCGAGCAGCGGCCAGACCCCGGCCAGCCCCGGCAATTATGTCCCGACCAGCGGCGCCAGCGGTCAGACTCCGGCCGGCTTCGGCCATTATGTCAGCACCTCGGGCGCTACCAACCAGACCGCCGCGGGCCCCGGCTATTATGTCGACACCATGGGTGCGGTGAGCGCCAAGGCCGCCGATTACGGCCAATATGTCGATAGCAGCGGCGCCAGCGCGCCAACGCTGGCGAGCCCGGGCTATTATGTCGACGCCACCGCCGCCACCTCGGCAACGGCGGCCAGCCCCGGCTATTTCGTTGCGGACAGCGGCGCCAGCGGCCAGCAGGCGGCCCCCCCGGGAAGCTATGTCGCGGACGCGGCCGCGATCAGTGCGACCCCCGCCAGTCTCGGCCACTATGTCAGCACCAGCGCGGCGAGCAGCCAGACCCCGGCCAGCCCCGGCTTCTACGTGGCGACCATCGGCGCTGCCGAACAGACGGCGGCGCCCATCGGCCATTATGTCGCCGGTACCGGCGCCAGCGCCCCGACGCCGGCCAGCCCCGGCTATTATGTCGATACCACCGCCGCCACTTCGGCGACCGCGGCGAGCCCCGGCTATTTCGTCGATGGCAGCGGCGCCACTTCGGCCACCCCCGCCAGCCCGGGCTATTTCGTCCCGACCAGCGCGGCGACCTCGGCCACCCCGGCGCCGATCGGCACCATCGTCTTCGGCACCGCCGCCACCGCGGCGACGCCGGTGGCACCCGATTATTATGCGCCCACCGCCGGCCTGGCCGCGGGCATTGCCTGCGGCGCCGGCACCGAAAGCTATGGCGGCGCCGAACTGTGCCGCATCGTCTCGGCCAGTTCCTTCGGCGGCACCGGGCCGCAATTCGGCTCGACCCTGACGCAGACGATCGACTTCGGCACCGTCCGGCTCGGTGACAGCGCCGAGCTGAGCTTCGACATCAGCAACAGCCCGCTGGTCAGCGCGCTCGGGCTCAACATCACCGATCTCAGCCTGTTGTCGCTGTTGATCGACAATCCGGCCTTTGCCGCCTCGGGCATCACGCCGACGCTGGTGCTGGGGGACGGCGACAGCGCGCAATTGCTGCTGCGCTTCACGCCGGGGCAATTGGGCAACAGCTTCGGCAGCCTCGTCATCGGCACCGATCAGGGCGCCAGCTTCGGCAGCCTGGGGGAATCGTTCACCTTCAGCCTGGCCGGCAATGGCGCTGTGCCCGAACCCGGCAGCTGGGCGCTGCTGCTGACCGGCTTCCTCGGCATCGGCGGGCTCAGCCGCCGGCGGCGAGCCCGAGCAGCGTCGTCTCCAGCGCGTCAGCCAGCCTGACCGTCGAACCCAGCGGCGACGCCGCCAGCCGCTCGCGGCGCTGCGCGCGGCTGTCGGGCAGCGCCAGGGCGCGCAACGCCGCGGCGGCATAATCCTCGGGCGAGGCCGCGACCGTTGCCGTCTCGCCGATCGCCGAAAGCATGGCGAAGCTCTGGCGCGAGGCCGGCGCCCGGCCCGGCAACGTCACCACCGGCACCCCCATCCACAGCGCCTCGGCGGTGCTGGCGCCGCCGCAGAAGGGAAAGGGATCGAGCGCCACATCGATCCGGCCATAATCGGCGAGCAGCGAGGCATGATCGGTCTCGGGCTCGAGATCGAGCCGCGCGGGATCGAGCCCGGCATCGGCGAACAGCGCGGTGATCCGGCCACGCAGCCAGGGATCGGCAAGCCCGCGGCGCTTGAGCAGCAACCGGCTGCCCGGCACGGCATCAAGCGCGCGCACCCAGAGCGACGCGACATCGGGGTTGAGCTTGGCCAGCGCCTGGAAGCAACCGAATGTGACCGACCCCGACCGCCGCAGCGGCGCCGGCGTCTCGGCCGGCGGCGTATAGGCAAAACGCCCGCCCGGCAGCCGCAGCACCCGCTCGGCGAACAGCGGCGCGCAGCCCGGCGGCGCGTGCCATTCGTCCATCAGCACGGCGGTGACGGTCGGCAGGCCGGTGGTGGCAACATGGCCCAGCCAGGAAAGGATTGCGGGCGCCGGCTGCATCGCCAGCACCCCCGGCCGGCCGCCGGCGGTATGGCCGGCAAGATCGACGAGGATATCGACGCGGTCGGCAGCGATCTGGCGGGCGATATCGGCATCGGCGAGCCCGGCACAGTCACGCCACAACGGCACACCGCTGCGAAACGCCCGCGCCACATCGTCATCGCTGCGCGCCGTCGCATAGACGATCGGCACCAGCCGGTCGGGATGATGATGCAGCATGGCGCGCGCGCCGAGCCAGCCGACCGGGTGCCGGCAGAGATCGGCCGAGATATAGCCGATGCGCAGCGGTCGGCCGGGCGGACGCGCCTCCAGCGGCAGCCGCGGCGTTACCGTCGCCAGCCGCGCCCCCCAGTCGCACGCCGCTCGCGCCGCGGCGAGCGGATCGAGCGCAATGTCATAGCCCATTGCCATGAAGGCGTTCATCGCATGGCCGAGCGACGCCGGTGCCACGGCCGCGGCGGCGATGGCGGCGGCGGCGGCGCCGACGGGATCGCCGGCATCGAGCAGGATCAGGCTGCGGTTGCCGAGCGCCGCTTCCGCCCCCGGCGCCAGCGCCACCGCGCGGTCGATGGCGGCCAGCGCGGTGCCGATCTGCCCCAGCGCACGCTGCGCCATCGCCATGCCGACCAGCGCATCGGCATGGCCCGGGTGCTGCGACAGCAGCGCCGCGAAGCGATCGACGGCGGCCGGCGCCTGGCCGGCGGCGAGCAGCGCATGGCCGAGATTGGCCGCCGCGGCGACATGCGCCGGCGCCAGCGCCAGCGCCGCCTCGGCACGCTCGATCGCCGCCGCCGCGTCCCCGGCGCGGAGCAGTGCGAGCGCATGGTTGGCGATGGCATCGGCATCGTCCGGCGCCAGCGCCGCCGCCCCGGCAAAGGCCGCAAGCGCGCCGGCGGCATCACCGGCCAGCGCCCGCTGCTGCCCGAGGCCGGTCAGTCGTGCCGCGTCATCCCGCATGAACTGGCTCTGTCATGATGCGCGCGATTCTGCCAATCATCGACCGCATGTGGAACGAGATTTCGGCGATGCTGGCGGCCGGCCGCTTCCGCTCGGCGGTGGCGGCGGCGGAACAGCTGCAGGCGACGCGACGCTTCGATCCGGCGCTGGTGACATTGTCCCGGCGGGTCGGCGAGGCGCTCCATGCCGCCGGGCTGTGGCGCGACGCCGAACCCTGGCTGGCGGCGGCGCTGGCGCTGGAACCCTGGGACACGGGGCTTGCCGCACGCCACGAGCAATGCCGGCTGCCGGCCTGGGCGGCACCCGAATGGCACGACCCGGTAAGCGGCCGGCGGCTGCGCCGGCATCCGCCGCGCGAGGGCCGCGCCTACAGCTATACCATCGATGTCGTCGGCACCTGCAATCTGCGCTGCCCGTCGTGCCCGGTCGGCAATTCGCCGGCGCGGCCGCGCGGCTTCATGGCGCCGGCGCTGTTCGGGCAGATCCTCGCCAAGATCCGCGCCGAAAGCCCCGACCCCCAGCCACGGCTGACCCTCTACAATTGGGGCGAACCGCTGCTGCACCCGGAACTGCCGCGGCTGATCGGCATGGCGCATGACGCCGGTTTCGGCGTGCAATTGTCGACCAACCTCAACATCCGCCATGGCCTGGCGGCGGTGATCGCCGCGGCGCCCGAGGAGCTGAAGATCTCGCTGTCGGGCTTCACCCCCGAAAGCTATGCGCGCAGCCACCGGCGCGGCGATCTCGCGCTGGTGCTGGCCAACATGCGCGAAGTCCGCCGGCTGATCGACCATCACGGCGTCGCCACCAATGTCTGGATCGGCCATCACATCTATCGCTCCAACCGCGCCCAGATTCCCGAAGTCGCGGCGCTGGCGCGCGAGCTGGGCTTTGCCCATCACCCGATCGATGCCTTTTTCATGCCGCTGGAACGGCTTGGTGACTATCTCGATGGCGATGCCGCCGCCGATCCCGGCGGCATCATCCCCGATCTGCCGCTCGATCCCCGCCACCGCCAGGCGGCGCTTGCCGGCCAGCAGGACCCCGACAGCGATTGCGAGCTGCGCTTTGCCCAGACGGTCATCAACCATGACGGCAGCCTGGCGCTGTGCTGTTCGGTCTATGATCCCACCAACATGCTCGGCGCCAGTTTCCTCGATCTCGACCATCAGGAGATCGAGCGGCGCCGCTATGCCCATCCTTTTTGCGACCAGTGCACGCAGCGCCGCATGCATTATGCCGGCCGCGCGCTGATCGATGTGACCTAGACCCCGGCCCGCGCCATCAGGTCCGCGGTCGAGACATCGAAGCCCGAACCGCCGCCCTTCAGCATCGCCGTCGCCATTTCCTTGCCGAGTTCAACGATCCCGATGCCCGCGGCCGGAAGGGCCCGGGGCATTCGCATCATCCTCGATCACATCACCCGCGCCGGCCGGGCCGGCCTGCCCTATGTTTATCGCGGCTATTGGATCGATGGCTGCGACCGCATGGCCTGCAAGCGGCAGTATCAACCGGTCGAGGCGCTGCTGGCGGGGGTATGGCGGGACCTGGTCTGAGGCGGCGACCCGTCCCCTGCCGGGCGTCAGGGCTTCTCCAGTTGCAGCTTCAACCGGGTGAAGTTGCCGAGCAACGTCGAAATGCCGCGGCGCTGATCGAGGATGTAAGGTTCGCACTTGTTGTGGAAATAAATGACGCTGGCGCGCAGATTGTTACGGACGATATCCAGATCGAGTTCGCCGCTGCGAACGCCGCTGGCGATGAATTCGAAATAGTTCAGGAGGTAGCGCGCTGACTGGACCTTGGCCTGGTCTTCAACGGTGCCGCTGGCGATAAGCGCATCGATGATCTGCGATGTGACTTTCGGCGTGTCGTCGGCATCACCGAAACTGTTGTTGAACAGCGCGAGCTGCTGGACGAACATTGGCTGGGCGAAACGGGCGGCAATGATGGTGATGGTATGCTGCACCCTGGCATTTCGGTGCGCGACCCACCCGCCGATTGCCCAACCCCAGGACGCAGCTGCCACCGCAACACAGGCGACAAGCGCGGTAACGAGCGGATAGGTTGCCGGATCGCCCGGGACAATCTGGAACAGCAGAAACAGAACAGCACAAAGGGAGGCAGCGGTAACGATGAAAACTGCCACCCAGACCGGGCGGAAGGGCCGTTTCACGAAAAACGGTTCGGGCAGCGCGGATGCGGTGGCCGCCGGCTGCAGAAAACGAAAATCCGGCAATATCTGCCGGAGCTTCGCTTCAGCCGTTCGGAATACCGTCACGCATTGCAATCTCCCAGATATATGCCCTTTCGGATATGCGGCCTGCGTCGGCGGAAATCAAGCATCAGATCCCCGCCCGCGCCATCAGGTCCGCGGTCGAAACGTCGAAACCCTGCGCGCCGCCCTTCAGGATGGACGTCGCCATTTCCTTGCCGAGTTCGACGCCCCATTGGTCGAAGGGGTTGATGCCCATGAGAACGGCGCCGGCAAACGTCCGGTGCTCGTAGAAGGCCAGCAGCGCGCCGAGCGTGAAGGGATCGAGGCGATCGAGCAGAAGCGTCGCCGAGGGGCGGTTGCCGGCGAAGGTCTTGGCATGGGCCAGCGCCGCATCGCCGCCGGACAGCGCCAGCGCTTCGGCGAAGCTGCGGCCCTTCAGCAGCGCCGCGCCTTGGGCGAAACAATTGGCCAACAGCTGGCGATGATGCGTTTCCGGCAGGTCATGGCCGGGCTCGCGCACCGCGACGAATTCGACCGGGCCGACCACCGTGCCCTGGTGGAGCAGCTGGAACACCGCATGCTGGGCGTCCGTCCCCACCCCGCCCCAGGTGACGGCGGCGGTCGGACCCGAAACCGGGGCGCCATCGCGCGTCACCGACTTGCCGTTCGATTCCATTTCGAGCTGCTGCAGGAAGCTCGGCAACAGCCGCAGCCGCTCGTCATAGGCGAAGACCGCCCGGGTCTGCCGACCCAAATAGCGCGCCGACCAGACATCGAGCTTGGCGGCGAGCAGCGGCGCATTGGCGCTGGCCGGCGCTTCGGCGAAATGCCGGTCCATGGCATGCGCCCCGGCGAGCAGCGCCTCCCAGGCAGCAACCCCGCAGCGTAGCGCCAGCGGCAGGCCGACCGCCGACCACAGCGAATAGCGGCCGCCTACCGTTTCGGCGAAGGGCAGCACCGCGCCGGCACCCCAGGCGCGGGCCTTTTCGGGGGCTGCCGTCACCGCGATGGTGCGCGCCTCCGGATCGGCGACGCCGGCAGCGCGCAGCCAGGCCATGGCGGTGGCGGCGTTGGTCATCGTCTCGGTGGTTGTGAAGGTCTTCGAAACGACGACAACACGGGTGCGCTGCGGATCGCAGGCGGCGGCAGCGCGGGCGAAGGCGGTGCCATCGATATTGGCGACGATTTCCACCGCCGGGCCGTCCCCGCCCGGCCCCAGCGCGTCGACGAGCAGCGCCGGGCCCAACGCCGAGCCACCGATGCCGATGTGGAGAATATGGGTGACATCGCCCTGCCGCACATCCTCGGCGAGCGCGCGCAGCGCTGCCTGGCCGACGGCTGCCGCCGCCACCGGCCCCGCGGCGCCCGATCCGCGCTCGGCGGCATGGGTTGCGGCGCGGTCTTCGCTGGGGTTGACCATGTCGCCGGCGAACAGCCGGTCGCGCCAGCCGGCCAGATCGGCTTCGTCGGCGAGCGCGTCGAGCAGCGCCAGTGCCGGCCGATCAACGGCGTGCTTGGCGAAATCGAAACGGATGCCACAGGCATCGAGCGCCAGCCAGTCGAGCCGGCCGGGATCGGCGGCGAACAGCGCCGGCAGCGACGCCAGCGCCGGGACATGGGCAGCGAGCGCGTCAGCGGCATTGGTCATGATCGAGCGTCTCCAGGCCGGGCGGCATTGCCCCCTGCCCCTGCCCTAACGCCGAGGCATGACAGTTCGCAACTCCCGGCGCTCGCCATGGCCTGCTCTTGACCCGGCCGCGAAGCGCGGTCAGGACATCCGACGATGAGCGCCAGCCTGACGGACGCCCGCACCCAGCATCTTGCCCGTGCCGATCGTCAGAAGGCGGTCGCGGCGCGCTGGCTGCGCCATGGCCTGGCCGCCGGCATCGCCGCGCTGGCGCTGCGCAGCTTTGTTTTCGAACCGGTCAATATTCCATCGGAATCGATGCTGCCCGGCCTCATCGTCGGCGATTATCTGCTCGTGGCGAAATGGCCCTATGGCTATGGCCGCTTCACCCTGCCGGTGCCGCTGCCGGTCGGCGACGGGCGGTTGCGGCTGGCCGGGCTGGCGACGGCGCTGCCGGCACGCGGCGACATCATCGTCTTCAAGACGCCGCGCGACAATCGCACCGACTATATCAAGCGCGTCATCGGACTGCCCGGCGACCGGGTAGCGCTCGCCGGCGGGCGCGTGCAGCTGAACGGCGCCGCCATCGCCGGCGCGCCGCTGCTGGCGACCCTGCCCGCCGGGGAAGCCGGCTGCAGCCGCGCCTGCAGCGTGCCAGGCCATGCCGAAAGCCTGGCCGGCGGTCCGCACTGGACGGTGATCGATCGCGGCGGGCCGGGCGGCGGCAGCGGCGCGCGCCGCGATTTCGCCGAAGCCATCGTGCCCGCCGGCCATGTCTTCGTGCTCGGCGACAATCGCGACGATTCGGCCGACAGCCGGTTCAGCGTCGCCGAAGGCGGGGTCGGCATGGTGCCGATCGCCAACATCATCGGCCGCGCCGACATCATCTTCTTCTCGCTTTCGAACGGCGGCCTGCGCCCCGATCGCATCGGCACCCGGCTGTGACCGACGCCGATCTTGCCGCCTGGGCCCGCGAGCGGCTGGGGCATGATTTCGCCGATATCTCGCTGCTGCGCCGCGCCGTCACCCATGCCAGCTTCAAGGGCGGCGCCAGCTACCAGCGGCTCGAATTCCTCGGCGACCGCGTGCTCGGCTGCGTCATCGCCGCCTGGCTGCACGCCAGCCATGACGAGCCGGAAGGCCAGCTCAACCGCCGTTTCCACGCGCTGGTCGAAGGCGTCGCCAATGCCCGCGTCGCCCGCGGCTGGGGCGTGCCGGAAGTCGCCCAGATGGAGACATCGGCGCGCGCCAAGGGCCTGCACCATGGCGACAATGTGCTTGGCGACATGGCGGAGGCGATCGTCGCAGCGGTGTTCGTCGATGCCGGTTGGGCCGCCGCCGATGCCTTTGTCCGCCGCCACTGGAGCCAGTTGCTCGGCGATGGCCCGCGCTTTCTTGCCGACCCCAAGTCGCGGCTGCAGGAATGGTCGCTCGATCGCCGGCTGGGCACGCCCGCCTATGTCGTCGTCGATCGCCGCGGGCCGGATCACGCGCCGCATTTCACCGTCGAAGTCACCGTGCGCGGGCATGAGCCGGCGCGCGGCGAAGGCGGCAACAAGCAGGAGGCCGAAAAGGCCGCCGCCGAAGCGCTTGCCGCGCGATTGGGAGCTTCATGACCGAACCCGCCACCGAAACCATGCCGCGCTGCGGCTCGATCGCCATCGTCGGCGCGCCCAATGCCGGCAAATCGACACTGGTCAATGCGCTGGTTGGCCAGAAGGTCGCCATTGTTTCGGCCAAGGTGCAGACGACGCGCACCCGGCTGATCGGCATCGCCACCGAAGGCGAGTCGCAGCTGCTGCTGATCGACACCCCCGGCATTTTCGCGCCGCGCCGCCGGCTTGATCGCGCCATGGTCCGCGCCGCCTGGGAAGGCGCCGAAGGGGCCGACCTCATCGTGTTGGTCGTCGATGCCAAGACCGGCTTTCGTGACGATGCCTCGGCCATCCTGCTCGCCCTGCGCGACCGCTCGGAGCCCAAGCTGCTGGTATTGAACAAGGTCGACATCACCGCCAAGCCGCGGCTGCTCGATCTCGCCGCCCATGCCAACAACATCACCGATTTCGCCGAAACCTTCTTCATCGCCGCCGGCACCGGCGATGGCGTTGCCGAACTCAAGTCGGCGCTCGCCGCGCGCATGCCGGAAAGCCCCTGGCATTTCCCGGAAGACCAGCTGACCGACGCCACCACAAGGCTGATGGCGGCGGAGATCACCCGCGAGCAGCTCTACCACCAGCTCCACGCCGAGCTGCCCTATGCCAGCGCCGTCGAGACCGAGAAATGGGAAGAGCGGCGCGACGGCAGCATCGCCATCCACCAGCAGATCCTCGTCGAGCGCGAGACGCAGCGCGCCATCGTGCTCGGCAAGGGCGGGGCGCGGATCAAGGAGATCGGCGCCACCGCCCGCGCCGGCATCGCCGAACTGACCGGCAAGCCCGTCCACCTCTTCCTCCATGTCAAGGTCAAGGAGGATTGGGCGGAGGACCGTGCCGTCTATCGCGATTCAGGCCTGGACTGGGTGGATTGAGCCCTGGCGCCGGCTGCGCAGCGTCGCGCCGACCAGCCCGAAGCCGGTGATCAGCATCGCCCAGGCCGCCGGTTCCGGCACGGCGCCGGCGGCAGCCCCCGTCACCGTCACCCGGCCGACCTGCCAGCTTTCATCGCGCCGGCCCTGCGCGCTGCCATCATAGCGGAAGCTGAGCAGCTGGTCGCCGGCGGTGAAAGCGAGCGGGATTTCGAGATCGAGCAGACCGCCGCGCCACATGCCGTTGCTGGCGGCGCGCACGATGCTGCCCGCCGGTTGCAGGAAGACCTGGTTGCGGCCGCCGCCGCCAAGATCGAAACTGCCGGAGAAAATGCGGGTGCCGTTCAGCGCCAGGCTGAAAATGTCGGTGTACCAGCCGTTGACCCCATCGAGCGAGGCATGGCCGAGCACCTGCACCCGCGCCAGCCCGGTGCCGGTGCCGGCGGCAAAGCCGATCGAGACCTGATCGGGGGAAAGCAGCGGGCCATTGCTGACAACGCCATCGTAAAGCGTGGCGGCATGGGCGCCGGCCACGCCAAGGTTCAGGATCAGCCCGCAGGCCAGCTTGAATTCGCTACGCATCGCAACCTCACACACAGGCGCGCGCCGAAAATCGGCGCCGCCGCAGGAGGTGACGGCCGCGTGGTGGCGACTTTGGCGAAATTTACCCTTTATGCGCTCTGCGTTGCGGCGAGCGCGCGGCGGCGGCGCATCGCCAGGCCGAGCAGGCCGAAGCCGGCGATCATCTGGGCCCAGGTAGCCGGTTCCGGCACCGCCGGCGACCACAGCATGGTATCGACGCCGACGCCCGAGGCGCCGTTCAGCACCGCCGAATTGACGCTCTGGTAGCGGACGAAGAAATTGTCGAGGATGACGCGCTGCACCGCGCTGGCGAAGGTCAGGCGGAAGGTGCCGCCGATGAAGCTGCCGGCGGTGCTGTTGCCGCCGCCGCCGCCGCTGGCGCAGCCGCCGCCACCGCCGCCGGCGCGGAAACAGACATCGAGCGTCGGGCCGATCTGCGGCACATTGCCGTTGCGGGCGACGGTATCATAGACGCCGGTCGCCGATGCCGCCTGCAAGGCGAGCGTATTGTTGCTGGCGGTGATGCCATCGACATCGAAACCGAAGATGGAGACGCGCGCCGCGGTCACCGGCGCCGTGAAGCGGTTCTGCACCGCATAGGCGAAATCCCAATTGCGGCCGCCATTGCCGATCGCCGTAAGCTGGAACACCGTCCGCGACGACAGGCCCGACGTCAACGTTTCATCGACGAAGCCATTGTAAAGGCGGTTGACCTTCACGCCGATATCGGCGGCAGCGAAGGTCGCGGGGGAGGCGACCTGGGTTACCGCCGCCGCTGCCGACGGCAGCGCCGCGATCGCCAGCGCGCACAGAAGGACGAAGCGCATGTGTCACCCCCAAATGACCAGCTCCCCCCTTACCGACAGCAAGCATTAACTTCCAGTAAATAATTCACGCTGATCGGTTAATGAGCGTGGAAGTGCTCGCGACGTGGGGATCGCCGCCGCGCTTGCATGCGCCAGCCCGCAGCGCTTATCCGAAAGGGGGCGGCAGTACCGCCGCCCGGGATGATGCTGCCCTTGCACCTCGATTGCGACGTCCTGCTCTGCGCGGTGCTGCCGCATGGCGAGACCGGCGCCATCGCGCGGCTGCTCACCGTCGATGCCGGGATGATCGTTGCCTATGTCCATGGCGGGCGATCGCGCAAGCTGCGGCCGCTGCTGCAACCCGGCAACCGCCTCGCCGCGCAGTTTTCCGCCCGTGCCGAAGGCACCATGCCGCGCGTCGCTCTCGAAGCCGTGGCGCAGCGCGCGGCGCTGGCCAGCGGCGCCCTGCCGCTGGCCGTGCTCGACTGGCTGTGCAGCCTGACCGCCGCCGCCCTGCCCGAAGGCGACCCCCACCCGGCGCTGTTCACCGCGCTCGATGCCCTGACTGCCGGGATCGCCGCCGGCGCCGATGGCGTGGCGCTCGGCGAAGGCCTGGTGCGCTATGAACTGCTGCTGCTCGCCGAACTCGGCTTCGGCCTCGATCTCGCCAGCTGCGCCGCCACCGGCAGCCGCGACGATCTCGCCTGGGTCTCGCCGAAATCGGCGCAAGCCGTCAGCCGCGGCGCCGGCCTGCCCTGGGCCTCACGGCTGCTGCCGCTGCCGGCGTTCCTGATCGCGGATACGGGCGCCGATGCCGAAGGCGTCCGCGAGGGGTTGAAGCTGACGGGCCATTTCCTCGCCCGCGACCTTCTCGCGGGGCGGCAACCGGAACTGCTGGCGACGCGGCAGCGGCTGGCGGCGCGGTTCGGGTTGAAGGAAGCAAGCGGGCCTCCGGCGGCTGGGGCCTGAGGCCCCAGACCCCCATTTGTTTGGCGATACTGCAAATCAGAAACCGGATTCGTGACCGTTTCTGGTAGATAACTGCCATTCCGGTGTGCATAAGCCGCGCAATGGAAATCGAAGGCCTGTCGCTTGCTGCCCTGAAGGCACTCTCGGTCGAGGAACTGGAGGCGCTTCTGGCCTTTGGAAGGCCAATCACATTTCGCATGGGGACGGCCACGATCCTTGCCGAGTTCAGCAGAAGCGGCCGTGATATTATAGTGAACCTGGCTCATATTGATGGTGGCGGCGAAGGCGTTTTGGTGACGCTTTGGAAGTTGCTTGCAGGCTACGCCAAAGAGCAGGAGTATACGAGCGTAACTTGGAATGTGCATGCCTTGACTTGCGCCGAACCAAACCCGCGGCTCCATCGCTTCTTGTGCAAGCAGGGCTTTGAAGAGGCCAACAGCGAGAAATATGGGCGCATTCTGGCTTTGCGACAGTCGCTCTGACTTCCTCTGGTGGAGTTCAAATAGCCATCGAGGCGGAGCGGCTGCGGCCAACAGAAACGCATCTCGTTAGGACCGCATCTCCGAAGTGAGCGCCCATCCAAACAAAATGGGGTCTGGGGCCCACGGCCCCAGCCGCCGGAGGCCCCTTGTTCCCTTCGACAGAGCCGCCGCCGCGCGCTAAGTCCGCGCCATGGCCGAAACCACCGATCTCCCCCCCGCCGACAATATCCTCGATACGCCCTTCGATGGCGCGCTCAGCGATCGTTATCTGGTCTATGCGCTATCGACGATCACGGCGCGGTCGTTGCCGGATCTTCGCGACGGGTTGAAGCCGGTGCATCGGCGCATCCTGTG
>JAIXZK010000397.1 GCA_027489695.1 Sphingomonadales bacterium | reverse complement strand
TGAACGCGCCGTCTATCGCTGGGGTGACGAAGGCGCGCCGGTCGGCCGCATCATCATCGATCCGTTCGAATCGCCCTGGCGCCCCGGCGGCCAGCCGCAGCCCGACGCCGCGCCGCCGGCACGCATCGATCCCGCCGGCGATGCCGCCACCCTGCCGGCGCCGCAGCTGCGCAGCGTCGGCGACCTGCGCGCCGCTGTCCACGCCTATGAAAAGGAACTGCTCGTCGCCGCGCTCGAACGCTGCCGCCACAACCAGCGCCGCACCGCCGCGGCGCTGGCACTGACCTATGACCAGCTCCGCCACGCTCTGAAGCGCCATGACCTGCTGGCCGCCGCCGGAGGCATCCTAAGCCGACAAAACGGCAGCGTTGCTGGCCTATCAATTCCACTAGTCATATGAGACATTATCTCCCGCGGCCGGATCGGAGCGCAGACCCCGGGCGGCGGCACAACTGCAATCATGCAGCCTGGGAGATCGCCTGATGACCACCACCGGCTTCCATTCCCGCCGTCCCGGCCTTGCCGGCATCACCGTCACCATCGCCATCCATGCCGGCGTCGTCGCCATCGGCCTGCTGGCGGTGCAGCGGTTCACGACCGTTACGCCGCCGCCGCCGCCGATCATCGTCGAGCGCGTCAAGGAACCGCCGCAGACGCCGCCGACGCTGCCGCAGCCGCAGTCGCGCGAACAGGCCATTCATGTCGACGTCGCACCGCCGATTGTCGAAATCGAAGCGCCGCAGGTCGATAATGGCTGGCAGGTGACGCCGACCGTGCCCGATCTCGGCCCCGTCGCGATCGACCCCGGCCTCGGCACAATCGCGCCGCCACCCGTCGCCAATGGCCCGACCCGCACCGCCCGGCTCGACGCCGGCGCGACCCAGCCGGCATATCCGCCCTCGGCGCGCCGGCTTGGCGAGGAAGGCAAGGTGGTGCTGGAAGTCAGCATCGCCAGCGACGGCAAGGTGCTGGCGGTGCGGCTGCTGCAATCCTCGGGCTCGACGCGTCTCGACGAGGCGGCGATCGATCATGCCCGCCGGCGCTGGCACTTCACCCCGGCGCTGAAGGACGGCACCGCCATCGCCTCGACGCGGTCGATCACCGTGCATTTCCAGCTCGCCAACGGCTGACAAAGGCGGCGGCGCCGGTGTCGCTGCCTCTGGCAAGCGGCACCGGCGCCGACTATGTTCGCGCCATGTCGTTCCTGCTTCCCGATAGCGCCGCCGTCCGTCGTCGTCGCCTGCTTGCCGGCGGCATTGCCGTGGCGGTGACGGCGATTGTCATGACCGCGTTCCTGGTCGAATCGCGCTGGGGCTATTCCGGTGTGGATGTCGACGTCATCTATGTGCAGAGCTGGGGTGCCGATCGCAGCCGCGACGATGCCATCGCCGATCAGCGCGCGACCCGCGCCGCGCAGGAGGCCCGGCTGGCGCAGGCGCGATCCTATATCGCGACGCTTTCCGGCAAGGCGCGCGTCGATGCCCAGAAGCAATACGATGCCTATGTCGCCGGCAACGCCGTGCGCCGCGACATTCCGTTCGTGCCCGCCGCGCAGCGCTAAAGTGGACGCCGGCCGTCTGATGGGGGCGGCGCTGGCGCTGGCGCAGCGCGGGGTCGGCACCACCGCCGGCAATCCTCCCGTCGGCTGCCTGATCGTTGCCGGCGGCCGCATCGTCGGCCGCGGCTGGACGCAGCCCGGCGGCCGCCCCCATGCCGAGGCAATGGCGCTGGCCGAGGCGGGGCCCGCGGCGCGCGGCGCCACCGCCATCGTGACGCTGGAACCCTGCGCCCATGAATCGCCGCGTGGTCCCGATTGCGCCGGCAGTCTGGTCGCCGCCGGGGTCGCCCGCGTCGTGGTCGCCGCCGGCGATCCCGATCCGCGCACCGATGGCAAGGGCGTGGCCCGGCTGCGCGCCGCCGGCATCGAGGTGGTGACCGGCGTCCGCACCGCCGAGGCCGAAGCCATGATGGCCGGTTTCTTCACCCGCCGGCGGCTCGGCCGTCCGCATGTCACGCTGAAACTCGCCGTCTCGCTCGATGGCAGCATCGCCCTGGCGTCGGGCGTCAGCCGCTGGATCACCGGTGCCCGCGCCCGCGCCCATGGCCATCTCGAACGTGCCCGCTGCGACCTGATCCTCGTCGGCCGCGGCACTCTCGACGCCGATGCGCCGTCGCTCGACGTGCGACTGCCGGGCCTGGCCGATCGCTCGCCGCGGATCGCGGTGATGAGCGCCACCGAGATTCCCGGCAATGATGCCCGCCGCATTGCCAGCCCGGCGGCGCTGGCCGCTGTCACCGATGCCGATCTGGTGCTCGCCGAAGGCGGCGCCGTGCTCGCTGCCAGCCTGATCGCCGCCGATCTCGTCGATCGGCTGCTGCTCTACCGCGCGCCGATCCTGGTCGGCGGCCGGCCGGCGCTGGCGGCGCTCGGCCTGCCCGATCTCGCCGCGGCGCATGGCCGCTGGCGCGCCGGCCCGGTCATCGATCTCGCGCCCGACCGGCTTGAGACCTATACCCGCATTCGATAAGCGGCCTGGCAGCGGCGCGAAGGAAACCCATGTTCACCGGCATCATCACCGACATCGGCCGTATCGACAGCATCGAGGAACGCGGCGACCTGCGCGTCACCATCGCCTGCGGCTATGACACGACGGGCCTCGCCATCGGTGCCTCGGTCGCCTGCTCGGGCGTCTGCCTGACCGTCGTCGCCAAGGCGCCGGGGCAGTTCAGCGTCGATGTCTCAGCCGAAACCCGGCGCCGCACCGCCGCCGCGCAATGGACCGCCGGCCGCCGCCTCAACCTCGAACGCGCCCTGAAGGTCGGCGATGAACTGGGCGGCCATATCGTCACCGGCCATGTCGATGCCGTCGCCAGCGTCGTCAGCACCACGCCGGAAGGCGATTCGCGCCGCATCGTCTTCGCCGTGCCGCACGCCATCGCGCCATTCGTCGCGCCCAAGGGCTCGATTGCCGTCGACGGGGTGTCGCTCACGGTCAACGATGTTGTCGACCAGGCCGATGGCGCCGCGTACTTCGCCGTCAACATCATCCCGCACACCGCCGAATGGACGACGCTCGGCGACCTCGACGCCGGTCGCGAGGTCAATATCGAGATCGACGTGCTCGCCCGCTACCTTAGCCGGATGCGCCAGGTCGCTTGAGGGCTGCCCTCCGCCGCGCGTGCGGCAGGATCGAAGAAAGAAAGGGGCCTCCGGCGGCTGGGGCCGTGGGCCCCAGACCCCATTTTGCTGGTCGCCGCTTTGCCGGATCGGGTCGGGGTTTGCGAAAAAATCGAAATGGGGTCTGGGGCCCGAGGCCCCAGCCGCCGGCGGCAAAATTCCGCTCAATCCAGCCCGTACACCGTCCGCTCGAACGCCTTCACCACGGCCAGCGCCTGCGGTTCGCCGAAGGGCAGGTGCTGCATCATCAGCACCGCGGCGACATCCTGCGCCGGATCGAACCAGAACCAGGTGTTGGCGATGCCGTCCCAGGCCTGCGATCCCGCGGCGCGGCCATCGGGGCCGGGCTCCGGGTTGATCAGGAAGCCAAGGCCCCAGCCGCAGCGCATGCCGGGGAAGAAATCGAAGTCCGATGTCATGCCGGGCAGATTGGTCTTCAGGATGCCGGCGGCGAGGTCGCCGACCTGGTTGCGGCACATTTCGGCGATGGTTTCGGACTTCAGGATGCGGACGCCGTCGAGCTCGCCGCCGTTCAGCAGCATGCGGGTGAAGCGCAGATAATCCGCCGCCGATCCGGTGAGGCCGCCGCCGCCCGAATGGAATTCCGCCGCGTCACCGCCGCCGAAATGCACCGGGAAGGGCACCAGGCTGCCATCGGGCATGCGGGCGTGCAGCGGCGCGACGCGTGCCTTCACCGCGTCATCGAAGCCGAAACCGGTGTCGGTCATGCCCAATGGCGCGAAGATATGCGCGGCGAACCAGTCGCCCAGCGTCATGCCCGACGCGGCTTCGACGGCCTGGCCGACCCAGTCGGTGCTGGTGCCATAGTTCCACAGCGTGCCGGGATCGCCGAGCAGCGGCGCCGCCAGATAGGCGAGTTTGCCCGGTTCCGCCGGGCTGGTGGCGCGCCATTGCGTCAGCTCGGCGCTCATGAATTCATAGCCGAGGCCGGAGGTGTGGGTGAGCAGCTGGCGCAGGGTAATGGGGCCCTTGGCGGCGCGTAGCTGCGGCACGCCATCGGCATCGAAGCCGGTCAGCACCTGGGGATCGGCGAGCGCCGGCAGCAGCGCGCCGATGTCGCTGTCGAGATCGAGCTTGCCTGCCTCGACCAGCTGCATCGCGGCCACCGAGGTGATCGCCTTGGTCATCGAGGCGATCTGGAACAGCGTGTCGGTGGTCAGCGGCGGGCCACCAAGGCCCTTGGCGCCGACCGCGACTTCGGCGCGCGTGCCGGCGCGATTGCCGACCATGGCGACGGCGCCGGGAATGCTGTTGGCTGCGAGCGCCGCCGCGAGCCGGTCGGAAAGGCGGGTGGCAAGGTCGGTCATCGGCGGCGGTCCCCCTGTTGCATGACGCCGCCGTAGCACGGCCGGGCCTGCCCCTCACCCCTCCCGCAAGCGGGAGGGGCGTCTTTTCTTCTCCCCTCCCGCACGCGGGAGGGGTCGGGGGTGGGCTGCGCCGCCCGGACTCAGCCCAGCGCCGCCAGCAGCGCCTGGTTGAACGCGGGAATGTCGCCCGGATTGCGGCTGGTGATCAGATTGCCGTCGACCACCACGGCTTCGTCGACGACATCGGCGCCGGCATTGCGCAGATCGGTGCGGATCGACGGCCAGGCGGTCACGCGCCGCCCGTGCAGCGCATCGGCCTCGGCAAGCAGCCAGGGGCCATGGCAGATCGCCGCCACCGGCGCGCCCCGCGCCATGAAGGCGCGGATGATGCCGATGGCGTCGGGGTTCATCCGCAACGTGTCGGGGTTGGCGACGCCGCCGGGCAGCAGCAACATGTCATGGGCAGCAGTGTCGACGTCAGCGAGCGTCATGTCCGGGCTGACCGTCTCGCCTTTCTTGTCGTGAATCATGCCCTGAATCGGGTCGGTCGTGGGTGACGCCAGGGTCACGTCATGACCGGCGTCACGCAGGGCGTCGCGCGGTTCCAGAAGTTCGGATTGTTCGAAGCCATCGGTGGCGATGATGAGGACGCGGGCCATGCTGCTCTCCTTATGGGGTATGCAGGAGGCAAATGCGGCAGGCCGCGCGCTGTTCCCCGATCGCTGCGGAAAAGGCGCGGGCCGATTAATGGCAAGGCGGCCGGCGCAGGCGGCAGCGAGACAAGTGGCTGGGCGCTGCAGCCGTACCGGTTCAGGGCCTAATTGCCGGTGAACTCCGGCGGCCGGCGCGCGAAGAATGCCGCCAGCCCTTCGCCGAAATCGGCGCTGCGGCTGGCGAGCAGCCATTGGTCGGCGTCGGCGTGCATGATCGCGGCGTCGAGCGCGCCCGCCCAGGCATTGGCGCTGCGCTTGATCATCTGCACCGCGATCGGCGGCAGGCCGATGAACTCCTCGGCCAGCCGGCGCGCCGCGGCGCCCTCCTCGCCGGTCGCGACAATCTCGTCGAAAAAGCCCCAGTCGCGCATGGTTTCGGCATCGAACAGCCGGCCGGTCATCACCATCCGCTTGGCGCGCGCCAGGCCGACGGTCTGGATGGCGAGCGGCAGCGCGTGCCACATCAGGTTGATGCCGATCCTGACTTCGCCATAGCCGATGCGGGCGTTGCTGGCGCCGATCCGGAAATCGCAGGCGGTGGCAATACAGGCGGCGCCGCCGGTGGCGATGCCCTGGACGGCGCAGATCGTCGGCTGGGGAATTTCGCGCAGCGCCCGCATCAGCCGCGCGCCAAGCTCGGCATTGCGTCGCAGCTGGACGACCGGCACCGGCTCGGCCGGCGCCGCCGCCATGCCGCCAAGATCGGCACCGACACTGAAATCGCTGCCTTCGGCGCGGATGATGACGGCGCGGATCGCCGCTTCGTCGCGCAAGGCTTCGGCGAGCCGGCGCAGCTGATCGAGGGTCGCCGTTGTCAGCGCGTTGCGCTTGTCGCCGCGATCGAGGGTCAGTGTCGCGATGGCGCCATCATGCTCGACGCGAAAATGTCCCTCGGCCATCGATTCGGTCCTCAGTGACGGAAGTGCCGCATGCCGGTGAACACCATGGCCAGGCCGCGCTCGTCGGCCGCGGCGATCACCTCGGCGTCGCGGATCGAGCCGCCGGGCTGGATGATCGCGGTGGCGCCGGCTTCGGCCGCGGCGATCAGGCCATCGGCAAAGGGGAAGAAGGCGTCCGAGGCGACGGCGCTGCCGATGGTGCGCACGTCCGGCCAGCCGGCGGCGGCAGCGGCATCCTTCGCCTTCAGCGCGGCGATGCGCGTCGAATCGAGCCGGCTCATCTGCCCCGCGCCGATGCCGGCGGTGGCGCCGCCTCGGGCATAGACGATGGCGTTCGACTTGACGTGGCGCGCCACGGTCCAGGCGAACAGCAGGTCGGCCCATTCCGCCTCGGTCGGGGCGCGCTTCGTCACGACCTCGCATGTCTCGCGGGCGACGGCGCCATTGTCGCGCGACTGCACCAGCATGCCGCCACCGATCTGGCGCAGCATCAGCCCCGGTCGGCGCGGATCGGGCAGCTCGGCGAGCAGCAGCCGCAGGTTCTTCTTCGTCGCGAACACCGCGCGCGCCGCGTCATCGGCCTCGGGCGCGATGACGACTTCGGTAAAAATACCGGCGATGGCTTCGGCGGTCGGGCCATCGAGCGGCCGGTTCAGCGCGATGATGCCGCCGAACGCCGAGACCGGATCGCAGTCGAACGCGGCCTTGTACGCCTCGGCCAGCGTCGCGCCGGTGGCGACGCCACACGGATTGGCGTGCTTGATGATGGCGCAGGCCGGCGCGCCGCCGGCGAATTCGGCGATCAGCTCAAGCGCGCCATCGGCGTCGTTGTAATTGTTGTAGCTCAGTTCCTTGCCCTGCAGCTGCCGCGCCGCGGCGATGCCGCGTCCGCCGGTCTGCGGCCGATACAGCGCCGCCTGCTGGTGCGGATTCTCGCCATAGCGCAGCGTCTCGGCGCGCGTCAGCGCCAGCGGCAGCACCGCCGGAAAGCGCTCGCCCTGGTCGGCAAAGGCGAACCAGCTGGCGACGGCAGCATCATAGGCGGCGGTATGGGCGAAAGCCGCCGCCGCCAGCCGCCGCCGCAGCTTGAGCGACGTCGCGCCGTCATGCGCGTCGAGCTCGGCCAGCACATCGTCATAATCGCCAGGGCTGGTCACGATCGTGACATGGGCGTGGTTCTTCGCCGAGGATCGCACCATCGCCGGGCCGCCGATATCGATATTCTCGATGACCTCGTCGCGGCCGGCGCCCTTCGCCACGGTCGCGGCAAAGGGATAAAGGTTGATGACGGCGAGATCGATCGGCGCGATGCCATGCGCCGCCATCGCCGCGACATGGCCCTCGACATCGCGATCGGCGAGCAAGCCGCCGTGCACCATCGGGTGCAGCGTCTTCACCCGCCCGTCCATCATCTCGGGAAAGCCGGTCAGTTCGGCGACATCCTGCACCGCCAGCCCGGCCGCGCGCAGCGCCGCCGCCGTGCCGCCGGTCGAGACCAGCGCCACCCCCCGCGCCGCGAGCGCCGCGGCGAAATCGACGATGCCGGCCTTGTCGGAAACCGACAGCAACGCGCGGCGGACGGGAACGAGATCGGGCATGAAGGCAACCTGGCGGCAAGGGACGAGCTCGCCTCCCTAGGACGCAATCGCGAAAAGGGGAAGGAAGGAGGAGCCTCCGGAAGCTGCCGCCATCGGGTCCGGACCCCATCTCGCCGGGTTCATGCGGCCCCGAACTCAGAAAGGGAAGACCCACAAAATGGGGTCTGGGGCCCAAGGCCCCAGCCGCCGGAGGCTAATCTTCTACTTCCCCGCCCGGCGAAAGCTCCACTGCACGCCCGCCGCCAGCCCCTCGGTGCGCGCCGAGATCACCAGCTGCTGCGTGCGGTGCAGCGTGCCGGCGGGGTCGATCCACAGCGATGGTTCGATGGCGACCGGGCCGCCGCGTGCCTTCATTGCCCAGACACGGCCGCCGGGGAGTTTCAGCAGCGCGCCGGCGCCATCGGCTGTGGGGGTGGCGGCGACGCCGGGGCCGAGGTGGAAGCGGATGTCGAAGCCGCGTTCGCCGCGGCGGCGCAGCGGCGATGGCGGCGCTGCGCTCAGCAGATCCTCGCCGCGCAGGTCCTGCCCGTCCTTGTCCAGGAACAGCCGCCGGCTGATCATCAGGCCGAAGCGCTTGGCATAGCCATCATGGCCGGCTTCCAGCCAATGGCCGTCCTCGCTGCTGCGCGCCGAAACCGTCACTTCCTCGACACCCAGGCCGAGGCTGCCATCGTCGCGGATGCGGGTGGAATTGGTATCGGCGACGATCAGCGTCGAATGCGCGGCGGTGGTGCGCAGCCCGTGCGCCAGCGGGCCGGGCAGCGGGGAGGCCAGCCCGCGCGAGCCGCCGCAGTTGACGATCAGGCGCTCGGCACCGTCCGAAAGCTCGAAGGCCAGGGTGCCGGCATGGCCGGCAACCGCGGCATGGCCGGCGGCGCCGGCAGCGGCAACGCGCGCCAGCGGCGGCGGCCCGGCATCGACGACAATCACCGTCTTGCCGGCGGACAGGCGGTAATAGCCGGACCAGCGCCCGGCACGCACCAATTGCGTGCCGGTGGCGACGCTTTTCGCCAGCCGTTCCAGCGTTGCCGCCGCGATCGGCGCGCCGCCGCCCCAGGCGCCGATCATGCCATCGCCCAGCGCCATGCCCATCAGGCTGGGGGCAAGGCGCGCCAGCGTGTCGGCGAACACCGGTGCCGGCCGGGCATCGACGGCAATCGCGGCATTGGCGGCGAAGATCAGCAGTTCGGCCAATGCCAGCGCATCGACCGGCGCGCGGCTGATCATGCCGCCATCGGGCAGCACCAGCACCGGCAGCAGTCGTTCCAGCCCGGCAACGGCGGCGGCGGTGCGCGCTTCCCCACCGGGGATCAGCAATCCGGCGGCGTACAGCCCGGCGAGCGCTTCGACGCGGCCGAGGCCATCGGGCAGCCGGAACGCGGCGCGATCGAGGTGGCGCGCCCAGGTGGCGAGCGCCCCCAGCAGCGCGACTCGATAGGCCGGATCGGTGGAGGACAGGATCAGCGGCGCATGGCCGAAGGCGAACAGCAGCCGCCGCCCGGTGACCGGCGCCGCCCAGGCCATGGCATCGAAATCGGCAAAGCGCGCCAGCCAGCGGCGCACCAGTGGCTCGGCGATGCGCGCACCGGTCGCCCGGTCCGGCACATGCGCGGCAAGGTCGCGCAGCCAGGCCCAGCTGTCGGCATGGGCGCGCCATGCCGGCGGATGGCCGGCGGCGCCGAAATCAAGATCGCGCGTCATCGCCGTGGCGCCGGCGTGGATCATCCGGCCGGCGGCGAGGCGCTCGCCAAGCGCCGCATCGCCCGGCACCGGATCGGCGGGCACGCCGAGCAGCTTGAGCGGCTGCCGGCCCTGCAGGCGCAGCCGGTGCAGCGGCGAGGCATAGAGTGTCGCTGCCGCCCGCGCCGTCAGCCGCTCGGCCAGCGACGGCCCGCGGTCGCCGCCGACGCGGCGCAGCCTTGTGTCACCGGCTTCCGCATCCGGCGCCGTGGCCGCTTCCGGGTCTTCCGGGCGCGCCATGGTCAGCCGCGCAGGCCCGCGATGTTGGCGGCATAATGATCGGGGCCACCGCGGAAGCTGGCGGTGCCGGCAACGAGCACATCGGCACCGGCGGCGATGGCCTGCGGCGCGGTGATCAGGTCGATGCCGCCATCGACTTCCAGGTCGATCGCCCGGCCGGTCTTGTCGATCATCTTGCGGATCGCCTCGATCTTCTTCAGCTGGCCGGTGATGAAGCTCTGGCCGCCGAAACCGGGGTTGACGCTCATGACGAGCACGAGATCGACATCATCGATCAGATAGTCGAGCATCTTGGCCGGCGTGCCGGGATTGAGCGAGACGCCCGCCTTCTTGCCCAGCGCCTTGATGCGCTGCACCGTGCGGTGAATGTGCGGCCCGGCTTCGGGATGCACGGTCAGGATATCGGCGCCGGCTTCGGCAAAGGCATCGAGATAGGGATCGGCGGGCGAAATCATCAGATGCACGTCCATCACCAGCGACGTGTGCGGGCGCAGCGCCTTCACCACCATCGGGCCGATGGTCAGATTGGGGACGAAGTGCCCGTCCATGACATCGACATGCACATAATCGGCGCCGGCGGCGCTGATCGCCCGCACCTCCTCGCCCAGCCGGGCGAAATCGGCGGAAAGGATCGACGGGGCGATGCGGACGGGCTGCTGCATGGCAACGGCCTAGCAGGCCAGCGCGTTCGCCGGAAGCGGCGACCGCTGCCGACGCCGGCCGGGCACCGGCAATCCAGCCCGGAAACATCGCGCTGGCCTTTATCCTAGCGACTGGCTAGGTGAATCGAACGGGAAGGGGGAATCACGATGGACGTGGCCGGCTTTGACCTATGGGCGCTGCTGCCGTTCATCCTGATCGGCTTTGCCGCCCAGATCGTCGATGGCGCGCTCGGCATGGCCTATGGCGTGATCTCCTCGACGCTGCTGGTCTCGGTGCTCGGCGTGCCGCCGGCGCAGGCCTCGGCCGGCGTGCACCTTGCCGAAATCTTCACCACCGGCGCGTCGGGGCTGAGCCACGCCTTCCTCAAGAACATCGACTGGCGGCTGTTCCTGCGGCTGGTCATTCCCGGTGTCGTCGGTGGCCTGACCGGCGTCTGGCTACTCTCCCAGGTCGATGTCGCCCAGGCGCGGCCGGCGGTGATGGCCTATCTCGCCACCATCGGGCTGCTGCTGCTCTATCGCGCCTGGCGCTTTCCGACGCCGAAGTTCGACAACCCGAAAATCGTCGTGCCGCTGGGGCTGGTCGGCGGCTTCCTCGATGCCTCGGGCGGCGGCGGCTGGGGGCCGGTGGTGACCTCGAACCTGCTGCTGCAGGGCAGCGACACCCGCAAGACCGTCGGCACCGTCAACGCCGTCGAATTCGTGCTGACCTCGGTCATTTCCGCCGGCTTCTTCGTCAGCCTCGGCGCCGTTGCCTTCACCCTGGCCGCCGTCGGCCTGCTGATCGGCGGCGTACTGGCCGCGCCGGTGGCGGCATTCGCGGCGCGCCACGTCCAGCCGCGGCTGTTGCTCGGCCTCGTCGGCGCGGTGCTGACGGCGACAAGCGCGTTCAGCATCTGGAAGGCGTTGGCGTAGGCGATCAACCGAGCTTGCGGAAGCGCGCGATGAAAAATCCGTCCCAGCCGCCGTCGATGCCGCCGGGCAGGGTGCGGACGAAACCATCGGCGGTCGGCATCAGGCCAAGCGGCAGTTCCGATGCCTCGAACGGCCAGCGCGGCAGTTCGGCGATCACCCGTTCGGCGATGCGTTCGCCCTCGCGCGGGTCCAGCGAGCAGGTGGCGTAGATCAGCGTGCCGCCGGGCTTCAGCCAGGCCGCCGCCCGGCGTAGCAGCGCCGCCTGCAGCATCGTCAGCGGCGCGATGTCACGAACGCCCTTCAAATGCAGCACATCGGGATGGCGGCGGAAGATGCCGGTCGCCGAACAGGGCGCGTCGAGCAGGATATGATCGAACTGAATGTCCGGCGTCCAGCGCAGCGCATCGCCGGCCTCGATCGTCGCGGTCAGGCCGGTGCGGGCCAGGTTCTCGCGCACCCGGGCCAGCCGCGCCTCCGACACATCGAGCGCCGTCACCGCGCACCCGCTCGCCGCCAGTTGCAGCGTCTTGCCGCCCGGTGCCGCGCACATGTCGAGCACGCTCTGCCCCGGCGCTGCCGCCAGCAGCCGCACCGGCAGCGAGGCGGCGAGATCCTGCACCCACCAGGCGCCCTCCGCGAAGCCCGGCCAATCGGTGATCTGGCCGCCCAGCGCCTTGCTGCGCGGCACGCGGACATGGCCGGGGGCAAGGCTCACCCCCTCCAGCGCCGCCGCCCAATGCGCCGTCTCGGCCGGGTCGCGCAGCGTCAGGTCGGTCGCCGGCTCATCGGCGAGCGAGGCGGCGGCGGCTTCCGCCATCGCCGGGCCCCAGTCCATCGCCCAGCGGATGGCGAACAGATCGGGCAGATGCGGGGTTTCCGGCAGCGCCGCCTCGCCGCGGATCAGCGTGCCGAGCACGCCATGCGCCAGCCGCCGCGGCCCGCCCTCCAGCAGCGGCAGCGCCGTCGCCACCACCGCATGCGGCGGCGTGTTGAGCTTCAGCCAGCCGGCCAGCGCAATGCGCAGCACCATCCGCGCCCGGGCATCGGCGGGCAGCGGCTTGGGCGTCGCCGAATCGATCAGTGCGTCGAGATCGGGCAGCCAGCGCAGCACCGTCGCCGCCAGATGCCGCGCCAGCGCCCGATCATTGCCGAGCGCGATGCCATCCAGCGCCTGGTCGATCGCCAGCTCGAGCGGCGTGCCGCGCCCGAGCACCGCCATCAGCAGCTTCAGCGCGCCGCGCCTTGCGGGAAGGCCGGGGATCGGCGGGGGTGGGTTGGCCATTCAGAGTCCGATGCAGAGAAGGGGCCTCCGGCGGCTGGGGCCTTAGGCCCCAGACCCCATTTCGTTTGGATTGGTGCCGAACCTCGGAGGTCGCAGCATGAAACAAATCAAAATGGGGTCTGGGGCCTAAGGCCCCAGCCGCCGGAGGCAATCCTGCCCTTCTATCGATCCCGGCCGCCGAGGAAAGCGCCGATGCGCTTCCAATAGCTGTCGGGGAACAGCCGGGTCATCCAGTCGATGAAGCGCGCATCGGCGCCGATCAGCACGCGGTGGCGGCGGCGGATCATGCCGTCGACGATGGTGGCGGCGGCCTGTTCGGGGGTGGTTTTCGCGGCCTTTTCGAACTCGGCGGCGAAATCGGCGTTGGGGTCCTGGCCCGGCAGCAGCGCGACGCGCTTGGCGTTCTTGGCGACGTTGGTCTTGATGCCGCCGGGATGGACGCGGATGACGGTGATGCCGGGATCGGTGACGGCGAGTTCGAGGTGCAGCGCTTCGGTCAGGCCGCGAACGGCATATTTGGAGGCGTTGTAGGCGCTTTGCGTGGGATAGCCCATCATGCCGAAAACGCTGGAGATGTTGACGATCCAGCCGCCGCCGTGCGCGGCTGAAGCCGCGCGGACGTGGGGCAGCGCGGCTCTGCAGCCTTCGACGACGCCGGTGAAATTGACCGCCATGACCCGGTCGAAATCCTCGCGCGGGCAATCGGCGAAGGGGGCGACGACCGAGAGGCCGGCATTGTTGATGATGCCGTCGAGCCGGCCGAATTCGCTGGTGGCGCCGTCGATCCAGGCTTCGAGCGCGGCGGTATCGGTGACGTCGAGGGTGGTCACCGACGCCGGCCGATTGCCGAGCAGGCGTTTCGTTTCGGCGAGCCCGTCGCCGTCCCGGTCGGCGAGCGCCAGCACGGCGCCCTTGTCGGCCAGGTTCAGCGCCAGCGCCCGGCCGATGCCGCTGCCGGCGCCGGTGATCGCGATGACGCGATTTTCAAAGCTCGTGCCTGTCAATTTGCCGCCCCTTCCGCCGCCGCCCCCGGCGACCTATCTGACGGCTGTAGCCCGGTTGGCGGGCAAACGGAAAGCCGCGCATGACCGACCGCCCGATCGCCCCCTCGCCGGAACCGCGGCCCGAACCGCCGGCGGAAGTCGTGGCGCCGACTCCGCCGCCGCCCGAAGTCGGTGGCCGCGGCGGCCCCGATCCGGTGCGCTATGGCGATTGGGAAAAGGGCGGCATCGCCGTCGATTTCTGAACGGCCGGCGCTATTCCTCGGTTCGGATCAGCAC